>JANXXY010000319.1 GCA_025350365.1 Bacteroidales bacterium
GGCGGCGAAGCCGCCCCCTCTTCCACCTATACCACACTATGCGAACTGTCATTCCGAACGGCGTGAGAAATCTCATAAATCCATTTTTGCTCATTGAGTGCTATATAATAAAAAGTAAGGGTAAAACTCTTTAGGTACAACATCGGATAATCATTATTTCTATATTTCTATGTATTTCAACGTATTACATTTTAAAAAAATGCTAAAGTTGAAAAATTACCGAATTATTGTGGTTAAAAAACACCTTATTTAAAGTATATTGATATTTTTGACTTTATTATACGAGGTTAAAGTAATAAATAGTTTTAATTTTTATTTACATCAAAGTAATTTTTCTTCATCTTTGTCGTGTATCTTTTTTTAGTCAATGGGAAATATCTACAATCAAACTACGCGGAATATCAATCTCAAGCAATCATTAGCCATTATTGGCGAAAGAATTGCAGCTCAATTATCTTTACAAACATTTTGGAAAAAATAATAATGGACAATATTTCTACAAAGACATCACCACCGGCCATATTAAAGTGGATTGTGCTGATATTTATTAGTCTCGCTATGGGCGGAAACTATTATATTTATGATAGCATTAGCCCACTTGCAGATGTATTAAAAACACAATTAAAGTTTTCCGATAGTGACCTTGGACTACTGCAAGGCATATATAGTTTCCCCAATATTATAATGGTATTGATTGGAGGACTGATTATCGATCGCATAGGCACTAAGAAAGCTGCATTATTATTTTCGTTTTTTTTATTCATTGGGGCATTTGTTACAGTTTTAAAAGGCGATATCATCATGATGGCTGCCGGTAGGTTAATATTTGGCCTTGGCGCCGAGTCGATGATTGTGGCTATTACCACAATGATTGCCCAGTGGTTTAAAGGGAAACAGCTTTCATTTGCATTTGGATTAAATCTTACGGTGGCGCGATTGGGTTCATTTCTTGCCTTAAATTCTCCGTCGTGGGGTAAAAGTTTGTACAATACATGGCAAGGACCTCTTTGGGTTTGTGTAGGAGCTGCCGTTCTAAGTGTTTTTGCGTTAGGAATATTTTATGCTATTGATAGTTATTCCCGAAAAAACTATGCCATTGGAAAAGAAGGAGAGCAAGATAAAATAAATCTTTCCGATGTTTTTTCTTTTATAAAAAATCGTTTCGCGTTGGCTTTGCTGTTGATTTGCATTGCAGTTTGGCTCATTAACTTTGTTTTCAAAAATGAGGTGGAAATATTGCTGCAGTGCGTTGTTTATATATTGATTATAGTTTTTTCATTTTTGAATTTTAAAGCATTTAGCAAGTCTTACTGGTATATAGTATTGCTGTGTATTACATTTTATTCGGCTATGTTCCCTTTCCAAACATTTGCCATCAAATTCTTTCAGGAAACACATGGAGTATCCCGTGAATATGCCGGATTTTTGTCCAGTATTTTAACGCTGTCGGCAATGGTCTTTACCCCTATTTTTGGCTTACTTGCCGATCATATAGGCAAACGTTCATTATTGATGATGCTGGGGTCCTTACTAATTATACCTGTTTATCTTCTAATGGGTTATACCAATGTAAACCTTATTATCCCGATGAGTATCATGGGAATTGCCTTTTCCCTGGTTCCTGCAATAATGTGGCCATCAGTGGCTATCGTCACCTCTCCTGCCAAATTAGGTACTGCTTACGGACTTATGACCATGATTCAGAATATAGGTTTATTCGGTTTTAACATTATCATTGGCTGGGCTAATGATCATTCGCATGCCAGCCTAACAAATCCGTCGGGTTACCATCTGGGTATGTGGATTTTCAGTACTCTTGGATTCTTTGGTTTTTTCTTTGCGTTAATGTTAAGGATAAGCGAACGAGGCCCTCATTCTCATGGGTTAGAAAAAGGAATGCAAGCATAAAAAAAGCGTCCAATCTTTTGAATGACCGGACGCTTTTTTGCTGAGCTATACTTTGGGCTAATAACTTACGGACTAAATTCCTATTTAAATATCGTTTGTTTACGATCGGGACCAACAGATATAATGGTTACAGGCACATTTACTTCTTTCTCGATAAAACTAATATAGTCCAGAAATTCTTTAGGCAATTCATTTAAAGTAGTTATCTGAGTCAGATCTTTCTTCCATCCTTTAAATTCCTTATATACAGGTTCTATTGGCACGTTCACATCAAATGGTAAATGGTTTGTAATTTTACCCTCAATCTTATATGAGACGCATACTTTGATGGTGTCAAACGCCGAAAGAACATCTGCTTTAGTGAGGATAAGCTGTGTAACGCCATTGATCATGATCGAATATTTCAACCCCGGTAAATCCAACCAACCGCAACGACGTGGACGACCGGTAGTAGCTCCAAATTCATGACCCACCTTACGAAGTTCCTCGCCTGTTGCATCGTTCAGCTCCGTTGGGAATGGACCGCTTCCTACACGGGTGCAGTAGGCCTTTACAATACCAAGTACCTCGCCGAATTTGTTGGGTGCCACACCAAGCCCGGTTGAGGCTCCTGCACAAATGGTATTGGATGAAGTTACATAAGGGTACGATCCAAAATCAATATCCAGCATTGTTCCCTGAGCGCCTTCGGCCAAAACAGATTTTTGATCGTTAAGGAATTGATTTACCAAGTACTCACTATCTACCAACTGAAATGATTTTATAATTTCGATTCCCTTGAACCAATCAGCCTCATATTCGGAAATATCAAACTTAAAATCGTACTGTTTAAGAATATCGGTGTGTTTCTTTTTAAGAAATTCGTAACGTTCATTAAAATTTGGAGCCAGGATATCTCCAACGCGCAAACCGTTACGCCCGGTTTTATCCATATAAGTTGGTCCGATACCCTTTAGTGTTGAACCAATTTTGGTAACGCCTTTGGCAGCTTCAGAAGCGGCATCCAGCATCCGGTGGGTCGGTAAAATGAAATGTGCTTTTTTTGAAATATAAAGATTGGAAAATGTAAGGTTGTATTTCTTCAGATTTTCAATTTCTTTGTGAAAAATAACAGGATCGATAACTACCCCATTTCCTATAATATTCACTTTGTCAGGATGAAAAATTCCCGAAGGGATAGTATGAAGAACATGCTTTATATCATTAAATTCCAATGAATGTCCCGCATTAGGCCCACCTTGAAACCTCGCAATAACGTCGTATTTGGAAGTTAATACATCTACAATCTTTCCCTTACCCTCGTCTCCCCACTGAAGGCCTAATAGAACATCCAATTTCATCATCAAATTATTAATTAAAATCGGATGCCTAAATTACAAATTATTCGCGTTAGAGAAGCAGAAAGTTTTAAAAAAAATTTAAACTACTGACAATGTTCTTTATAAATATTTTGACTTTTTTGTATCAGACATTTCTTTTATTTCTCCATAAATATAAAGGGAATGATGGGATGGTTCGAAATTATTGAGTTCGCAGGCAGTTTTAATAATTTCGAGGATTCGGGGATCACAAAATTCTATTACCTTACCTGTTTGAGTACAAATAAGATGATCGTGTTGCGTGCATTGGTATGCTTTTTCAAATTGTGATATGTTCTTTCCAAATTGATGTTTTACCACCAAACTACATTCAAGCAACAAATCGATGGTATTATATAAAGTTGCTCTGCTAACACGATAGTTTTTATTCTTCATATAGATATACAATGTCTCTATATCAAAATGACTATCACGCGAATATATTTCATCAAGAATCGCAAATCGTTCGGGAGTTTTTCTGTGACCTTTTTTTTCGAGATAGTCTGTAAATATCTTCCTTACAGTTTCACGGGTACTTTCTTGAATCATAAATTAGTCTAATTAAAAATAACAATTCAAAGTAAGCGATTTTTTTAATTTGCAGCAAGTATTTTAGATTGATTTTAAATAACTATTCATTCATGCTTTCAACACGACTCACCTGCTCAACTCCCTTTATATTTAACATATTAGTAATCAAATTATTAATGTCTTTTGCACTATGAACGTACAAATCCATGGTTCCTTCAAAAATGCCATCATGACTTGACAGATTTATTGCCCTGATGTTAACATTTAATTCTTTACAAATAACTGTTGTTATTTGGTTATATATACCAAATTTATCAATTCCGCGAATGGATACTCTAGTGAGAAATGACAGTATTTTGTAGGTAGTCCATTTTGCCTGAATTAACAAATCAGCATGGGCAGAAACAAGCTTAACAGCATGTGGGCAGCGGGATTTGTGAATAATTACAAAGTCTTCGTTAGCATTCCTATGACCAACAATATCATCTCCTGGAATTGGATTGCAGCATTTGGCCAACTTGTAATTGGCCTCAGTTCCATCTGCGTTTTCCCGCAAAAGAAATGGCGATAGAGCATCAATAAGTACTTTATCCTCACCGATTATCGGCTCAGCTACGATTATTTCTTCACCTTTTTTTGGAATAACCTTGGTAAACTGAAGTTCCCAATAACGAATCCATTTATTTTTTGTGTTCTTTTTAAGTACTTTTTTCAAATCCTCCAGAGAAACAATGTTACTTCCTATTTTGCTGTATAGCTCATCTTTAGAGCTCACTTCATAGGCAGGTAGAAGTTTTTTGAAAATTCGTGAACTCGGTATTAAATTCATTTCGCTTAACTTTTCCTCAAGCATATGTTTGCCAAGTTCTGTGCGATTTTTGATTTCAGCTTTTATGGAATCCTTGATAGCCGATTTAGCTTTGGCTGTAACCACGTAATCAAGCCATTCGCGCTGCGACTTTTTTTTATCGGAAGCTACCACTTCCACCTGATCGCCACTGCTAAGTACATAGTTTAACGAAACCAGTTTATGATTTACTTTGGCGGCTATTGCGGAATTACCTATCTCAGAGTGAATATCATAGGCAAAATCTAATGTTGTTGAATTTTTTGGTAACGTTCGAATTTGACCTTTTGGTGTAAATACGTGAATTTCAGAATAAAACAGATTTAATTTAAATTCATCCAGAAATTCCAATGCGTCAGCACTTGGATTATCAAGCATTTCACGGATGTTTTTGAGCCATTTATCTATTTCAGATTCATGGGTGCCAGTATTCTTGTATTTCCAGTGAGCCGCAAAGCCACGTTCTGCTATCTCGTCCATGCGGCGGGTACGAACCTGTACTTCAACCCATTTTCCGCGAGGCCCCATCACAGTGGCATGTAAAGCTTCGTAACCATTCGCTTTGGGAGTGCTAACCCAGTCTCTTATTCGTTCGGGTTTAGGCATGTATATATCCGTTATAAGCGAATATATATTCCAGCATTGGGTTTTTTCAGGAACGTTGCCCGAGGGATCAAAAACAACCCGAATAGCCAGCAAATCATATACCTCCTCAAAAGGTACACTCTTATGCTGCATTTTATAATAAATGGAATAAATAGATTTGGGTCGCCCTGAAACCTCGAAAGAAATATTATTTTTTTTAAGTATGTCGCGGATAGGTTTTGCAAACTCTTCGATTTGCTTTTTCCTGTTTTCTTCGTTGTCAGCCAGCCGGGCAACTATCTCGTTAAATATCTTAGGATGACGATATTTTAAACTTAAATCTTCAAGTTCGGTTTTTATAATGTATAAGCCCAGTCTGTGAGCCAAAGGGGCATAAAGAAAGATAGTCTCTCCCGATATTTTTATCTGTTTGTGAGGAGCAAGCGCATCGAGTGTGCGCATATTGTGCAACCGGTCGGCCAGTTTAATAAGAATAACTCTTACATCGTCTGATAAAGTAAGTGCCATTTTACGGAAATTTTCGGCCTGTAACGATAAGTTTTTATCAAATACACCGGAAATTTTTGTTAAACCGTCGACAATGGAGGCTATTTTTTCTCCGAAATTTGTGGCTATATATTCTAATGTATAATCGGTATCTTCAACTATATCATGCAGTAATGCACAAACTACCGAAGTTGTACCTAACCCTATTTCATAAGTTACAATCCTGGCAACGGCAATTGGATGTAAAATATAAGGTTCGCCTGATTTTCGTTTCATTTCCTTATGAGCCTCATTTGCAAGCTCAAAGGCACGAATAATTAGCTGTCGATCCTCATCTCCCTTCATTCGGGTGCAATGAGACAATAAATCATCAAACCTTTCTCTAATCAGAATTTCTTCTTGTGCTGTAAGAACTCCCATCAACCTTTTTTAATTAACATGTAAAATTAATTAAAAATGCTATTATTCGGTCGCTTATGGGTAAATAAGAGAAATATTTCCTCTTCGTTCAATTGTTTTGCCAGAACTGGATTTGTAGGTGATGAAATAAACGTATACACCATCGGGTGCACTCTTGCCATTATTTAATAGCCCGTTCCAACCTTCATCAGAATTTTTTGATTCAAACACTTTAAAGCCATACCTGTTAAAAACTACCAAAGTATAGTCGGTTGGCTGAAATGGAAACATCGGTAAAAAAACATCATTTTTCCCATCACCATTGGGAGTAAATCCTTCCGGAATAAATATACTAAGATCCAGATCGATGCAAACCTTTGCCGATTTACTTGTATGGGAACCACCCTTCTCAATGGCCTCCACATGATAGCAAATATTTCCCGACAGCTTTTTGCCAGTCAAATCATTAATATTTTCGGCGTAAGATGTTTGTGATGTGGTACTACCTATCGGAATGAGATCGTCATTACGGTAAATTTCATACGATTGAACTCCTGCGGGCCAATCAATATAGCCACTCCATTGTATAAGAATATCATTATTCAGGGATGTTATTACCGGAACAATTGCTGTGGCTAAATTGGAGAATTTTACACCACGGTCGCAGCTGTTAACTAGTTCCAGCCGGTAATAAGTGGTTTGGTTGGTGGAATCAGTGATGGTAAGGGTATTTGATGTGTAATTTGGAAATTTTTTCACCAATTGAAATCCGGAAACGGAATCAACCGATTTTGTTACCTGATAATTCTTTACCTCCGATGATGGATCAAGTGAGAATTGAACCTCAGCCATATGGTCGGTAATCATAGTCGCCTGTTCTGCTATGATAAAATCAGGAATTTTAGAGCCTGGAATAAAAACGTTTTCTTTATTTGAATTTGAATTTATTCCATCGCTACGGATGGCAGAAATGTAATAATTGTAGTGTTTATTTACATCATAATTGATTATTACAAAGGTTGTATCAGTTGAAAGTCGTGAGCCAAGAGAATCTATTTTAAATCCATCGTGTATATAATTAATACGATAGCTTTTTAAACTATCACCCCATCCAATATATTTTGTCCAGGTCAAGGTTATTGTATGCGCACAGGAATCGGTCTTTGATGATAAATAAACAGGGCGATGTTTTGGTTCTGAAAAACCACTTAACTTGCCTTTTTTTGTGGTATTCATGGTAAACGTTACCGGCCTTTTGGAAACATCCGGATAATTAAGGGAAACACTTTGACTTGGAGAAACACTGAGTATCTGAGTACCGCCAACTGTATAAAACCCATAATCGGAAATAATGTAACCATCGATACTATCGGTAACACTTGGCCTCCACTGGATAAAAACCATTTGGGTAGAAGGATTAATGCTAATATACTCAATTGTAGGAGGTAATAGATTATTCTGCCCCATCAAATTATGGAAACACCCCAAAAATAAGGTTATAAAAATCCAATATCTCATCAATGACCTAAAGTTATAAAATATTTATTCGCAAAGAAAAATGTTAGCCTGTGGCTACTTATTCCATACTAATGAAACTTTGTACTTTTCAAATTGTTGATCCTTGCTTACAATCTTTAAATCTTCATAAATTGCATGTGCAATAATAATTCGATCAAAAGGGACGTGATGATGTTGCTCTAATCCGGCATTTATTAATATCTGATTAGTAGTTATTGGAATTAACTCAAATCCTGTTTTTTCTATAATTCGAAGATACTTTCCAAGTCAGAATTTAAATTTAACCTGCCATATGAATGTTTTATAGCAATTTCCCAATATGTAGCAATACTTACAAAACAATTATTTTCAGAATTTTCAATAATCTCTTTAGTTTTCGAAGGCAATTCAGGATCCTCCGTAATGAACCAAATTACTGCATGGGTATCTAACAATAAATTCATTACATATATTCATTAAATCCTTCAATTGGATCATCAAAATAACCTTTCATTGAAATCAACCCTTTAGCTTGTCCGGCAACTCTTTTTTTTATTTTCATGGATTCTTTTGTTGATTTAAATTTAATAAAATCAATGAAATCAGCCACCTCATTTTTCAAATTCAAAGGTAAACCTGATAATTTTGTGTATAACTGTACGTCTGTCATAATTCAAGTTTTTCTTTCTCAATCCATCCCAAAAGTACAAAATCTATCACACTTTTAAAACACAATGTTCCCTCATGCCTTCGTCCCACAAATAGAAAACTACACAAGTTTTCCCACTATAACTTCATGAAATGAATCCCGTTCGAAATACTTTTTAGCAAGCGAAAGAATATCCTCTGGTGAAATTGATTTGATTATTTTAATTATTTCATTGAAATGATCATATTGTAAATCGTATTCCAAAAGCAAAATAAGACTTTCAGCCTGTGCAAAAGCACCATCGAACATACGCACCATATCACCAAGCATGTAGTTTTTAACCCTCAGCAATTCTTCGTCAGGAACAAGCTGGTTTCGGAGTTGTTCAATTTCATCATAAATGGCATTAACAGCTTCGCGGGTAACCGATGTTCCAAGGTCAGAAATAATGGTCATATATCCCGCATTAGTAAACGTTACAAACACAGAATTTATTCCATAGGTATAGCCTTTTTCTTCCCTAATTTTTTTCATCAGTCTTGACCCAAAATATCCGCCAAGTATACAGTTCAACACAGTTAATCCGATATAATCGGAATGATCCTTATTAACCAGTATTTTTCCGATGCGAACAGCGCTTTGAACAGCATCTGGTTTTTCAATGAAGATTTTCTTCCCGGTTTCGGTTTGTATGTTATATCTTTTTACATCCGGCGTTTCAGATATGCCCCAATCCTTTCCTCCAAAATGCTTTTCGAGGATTTTCATCTCGGTTTCCTCAACCTTGCCTGAAGCAATAATCCGGCAGGACTTTGCCTGATAATATGATTTGTGAAACTGAAGCAACGCATCTCGTGTAAGACTTTCAAAATCACTTTCTTCAACAACGCTTCCATAGGGATGCTGACTTCCAAAAAGCATTCGGCAATGAACAAACCTCGCGATGTTCTTAAGTTTAGTTTGTTCCACCTGAAATTGCTGTTTATGTTTGTTTCTGAATATTTCTAATTCAAGCTGGGGAAACGTTGGATTTTTAATTAAATCTTCAACAATTTCAAGAACTTGTGACAGGTATTTTCGCATACACAACAATGAAATATATGCATTATCCTTATCAACATTATACCCCATATGGCCACCGTAAAACTCAATCATTTCCGCAATTTGTAGCGAAGTGTATCCGGCAGATCCTTCCATCAGCATATTGTTAACAGCAAATGCTACCAATGGCTGTGACTGATGCCAATTTCCTGCATTGAACATCCATTCCACCTTTATCATTTCACTATTACCTGTATTCAGATAATAGAGAGGAATACCATTTGGAAGCACTAATGACGGCGCTTTGATAATATTAAAAGATTGAATCTCTTTTATTGAAGGTTGTATATTTCTGTCTAAGCTCATTTTTATCATTAAATTACACTATTGTTAAACCTGGCAGGTTTTTGTATTATTAATTCTCAGCAAGGTAATACAGGGTGGAACAATTCTCGCTTCGAAATATGGTTTTAGCTGTATTTGCCACATCTTCAGGTGTTATAGCGCAAAACTTGCCTATTTCCTCATTTAAAAGATTAGCATCGCCCAGCATTTCAAAATACGAAAGGCTCATCGCCTTGTTTAGAGAATTGGTTTGACTGAATAAAAGACTGGTTTCGTATTTGTTATGTACTTTTTTCAATTCTCTTTCCGAAATAAGTGTTTCGGAAAGGGTTTTCAATATTTCAACGATAGCCAATTCCGCTGTTTCTACAGGTATATTTTCCATGATTTTACCGCCGATAATCAGGATTCCCGGGTCGAAATCACCGCTCACAAAAGCATTTACTTCGCTGAATAACTTTTTTTCCTTTACCAGTACTTGGTATAATCGCGATGATTTGCCGCTCGAAAGCAAATCGGTTATCACATCACAAACGTAATATACATTGTCAAGCCTGTGTGGGATATGCCATACTTTGTATATAGCATCAAACGGAACTTTGCGGGTTACAGTTAATTTTCGCTCCTCCGTTTGGGCGGGTTCCTGAATTACATCATGCTTTTTTACAGTTCCCGCTTTAATATTACCAAACCATTTTTCAACCAGTTTATAACCATCATCTGCACTAATGTTGCCCGATATGGCCATCACTGCATTGTCTGGGGAATAATGAGTTTTGAAAAATGTTTTTACGTCCCCAAGAGTGGCTTCGAGAATATGTTCCATTTTTTCGCCAATTGTAGGCCAGCGATAGGGATGAACCTTATAAGCTAATGGCCTTAATAAAAGCCAAATATCACCATAAGGTTGATTCATATATCGTTGTCTGAATTCTTCAGTTACTACATTTTTCTGAATTTTCAAGCTTTTTGCAGAAAAATCCAGAGCCAGCATCCGATCAGATTCGAGCCATAATCCGGTTTCGATATTATCTGCCGGCAGTGTAATGTAATAATTGGTTATATCATTGCTTGTAAACGCATTATTTTCGCCTCCCACCATCTGCAATGGCTCGTCAAATGAAGGGATATTTGCCGAACCACCAAACATTAAATGTTCAAACAAATGAGCGAATCCGGTTTTATCAGGGAGTTCATTGCGCGATCCAACACAATATAAAATATTGATTGCCACGAGCGGTGTTGTGCGATCCTCATTAATAAGGACTTTTAATCCATTCGATAATTGATACCTTTTAAATTCTACCATATATTGTATTTGACATAAGAACCGGGAATAAGAACCATGCAATTTTTTTGTTTATAACCTATTGATAATTAATCATCAAATTTATTAAATTTGCTTCAAATTATAAAATGTAAGTTGCAAAATTATAAATAAATATGGACGTATCACATAAATTGAAATAATTGAAATAAATGAAAATAATGGAAATAATGGAAATAAATGGAAGTATATGGAAATAAATGGAAATAATGGAAATAAATGGAAGTATATGGAAATAAATAGTTACAATTATTATTACAGACCCCAGTTCGGCTTGGGCTGTGCCTAAGTCGATTATATCATTACAGACCCCAGTTCGGCTTGGGCTGTGCCTAAGTCGATT
>JANXXY010000336.1 GCA_025350365.1 Bacteroidales bacterium
CTTGTTCGGCTTAGGCTGTGCCTGATTTTGTATGGCTCTTAAGTACGATCCAATCCGAACTTTAAAAAGCTCAGGTAATTTATTTGTCACTTTTTTGCCGAAAAAAGTAACCAAAACTTAACGAAGTGATCTCTTGAACACCTATAAAAATAAACATGAGGTGAATAAACTCTGACCGGCGGAACTCATTCCGTCTCGTCCCTCGACTTCATTCAAACAGCCGCCAATCAATATATGGAATTTTTATTTGACGCTTCGCGACCCCTCCTATTCACAATTTATTGGTGCATTCGTGGCTTTTTAACAATTATTTCAGTCCCTCG
Source organism: Bacteroidales bacterium (assembly GCA_025350365.1). Taxonomy (GTDB): domain Bacteria; phylum Bacteroidota; class Bacteroidia; order Bacteroidales; family JAAUTT01; genus JAAUTT01. Next base: position 324 of record JANXXY010000336.1, read on the forward strand.
TTCGGCATAGGCGCAGCCTAAGCCGGAAATATCCTTCAGGCTGTGCCTGATTTTGTATGGCTCTGAAGTACTATCCAATCCGAACTTTATAAAGCTCATTTAATTTATTTGTCACTTTTTAGCCGAAAAAAGTAACCAAAAACTCTGACCGGCGGAACTCATTCCGTCTCGTTCCTCGACTTCATTCAAACAGCCGCCAATCAATGTATGGAATTTTTATTTGACGCGTCGCGACCCGTCCTATTCACAATTTATTTGTCCATTCTAGGCGTGTTTTACTTTGCTCAAATCTAACCTCGTTCGGCTTAGGCTGCGCCTAAGCCGGAAATATCCTTCAGGCTGTGCCTGATTTTGTATGGCTCTGAAGTACTATCCAATCCGAACTTTATAAAGCTCATTTAATTTATTTGTCACTTTTTTGCCGAAAAAAGTAACTAAAACTTAACGAAGTGATCTCTTGAACACCTATAAAAATAAACATGAGGTGAATAAACTCTGACCGGCGGAACTCATTCCGTCTCGTTCCTCGACTTCATTCAAACAGCCGCCAATCAATATATGGAATTTTTATTTGACGCGTCGCGACCCGTCCTATTCACAATTTATTGGTGCATTCTAGGCGTGTTTTACTTTGCTCAAATCTAACCCCAATTTTGGGGGTCATTTACAAAATCTAATGATAAAAAGGTCGCTCTTAGAGGAGCTTAATAAGCTGCATTTGCATCAACTCTACAAACAGGTCGCCGCTATGCGGCTATTTTCAAAAATCTGAAATGGGAATTTTGTAGTACACCCTTATCAAGATGCCTTCTAAACAATAAACAATTCGGAGATAATCCTATCGGATACAAACATGCCCTGATCGGTCAGAGTTATGGCCTCATTTGTAATTGTTATCAAAGGAGAGTGCAAGTATTTTTCCAGTTCTTTTTGCAGATGATTGGTGTATTTGATACCAAATTGTGAACGGATTTCCTCAAAATTCGCCCCCCATGTCGTTCGTAGATGGGTTAACAGATAATCGTTGAATCGTTCATGTTCAGTAAGATGTTCAATTTCAAAATAGTTTTGATCATTTTCCAAAGCCTCAATATAGTTGCTGTTAACCGAAACATTCCATTGACGTGAATGGCCATTGTAAGAATGAGCCGAAGGACCTAATCCAAGATAAGTTCCTTGTTTCCAGTAATTGGTATTATGTTTTGAATAATTTCCTTCCGTACAGAAATTGGATATTTCGTAATGAAGGTAATCATTCGCTTTCATGGTTTCAACCAAATAATTATAGTGCGCAATACTATCTTTTTCGTCAATCTCCCTCATTTTACCCTTTCGCATGTAGTAACCCAGCACGGTTTTGGGTTCAACAGTTAAATGATAAGCCGAAAGATGAGGTACTTGTAATGACAGAAAAGTATCGAGATTGTTTTTCCAGCGATCGGTTGTTAAATTGGGAAGTCCATAAATTAAATCGAGGTTCATATTATGAAACCCCGCATCCTGAGCAAGTTTTATTGAGTATATAGCCTCAGATGCTGAATGTCGTCGGTTCATCCATTGCAAATCTTCATCTGCGAAAGATTGAATGCCAATACTTAGGCGGTTAACACCAATTGCCTTAAGTCCTGAAAGATATTCAGAAGTGATATCATCGGGATTTGCTTCCAACGTAATTTCAGGATTTCCCGACACAGAAAAATGTTTATGAATAAGATTTAGAAAAGATGAGACTTCTTCAACATTAAGAATAGATGGGGTGCCTCCTCCAAAATAAATTGTTTCAATAATTTTTGATGGTAGGTAATCTTTCCTTTTAAAAAGCTCTTCTCCAATGCACTTAACTACTTTGTCTTTTAATTTCAAAGACACAGTGAAATGAAAATCACAGTAGTAACATACTTTTTTACAAAAAGGGATATGAATATAAATTCCGTTCATTAACATTAATTAACTTTGCATGAAACCAAATATGGATGATATTTGTTGCATGGTAACTTTTTAAAATTGGGTAATATGAATTTTTTTAAATCATTCTGGAAAACGATCACTTGCGGTATTGTTGTGCTTATTTTATCATTAATTACGGGCGACACAGTGAAAGAGATAGGTGAAATAAATATCCCACACTTTGATAAATTTGTTCATTTTGGAATGTATTTTACATTTACCTTTCTGATGATTAACGACTTAATAAGATCGTACGGATCAACCTATTCTGTTAGGCAAATCATGATTTTTTGTGTTTTAATTGCTGTAATTTATGGTGGATCAATGGAATTATTACAAGGTATTCCGAAATTGCATCGAAGCAAGGATTTCTATGATTTTCTGGCAAATTCAATTGGAGCGTTTACGGCAAGTATTTTATATAAACAACTTATTCAAATGTTAAACTGGTTTATGTCGCTTTTTATAAAACAAGGGAAGAGTTATTCTCTTTAATTCGATCGGCCAATTCGCCAACATTTTCCGTTTCGAAAAGTTTTTTTAATTGTTCGCGCACAGCAGCGTAATTTTGATGAATAGGGCAATGGTGATTATCTTCCTTATCGCTACATGGGTGAAGACCAAGCACACACATATTAAAACTATCCAATCCATCAATTATTTCTACAATGTTCATCAAAGTGATCTCATGGGCATTTTTTGCCAAACCAAAACCACCATGCGGTCCTTTTGTGGAAACCAATAACTTATGTTTTGCTAATGATTGAAGAATTTTCCCCAAAAATGGAGTGGGAATTTCCAGCTCTTTTGATATCTGTTTAATTCCAATTTTTACTAGTCCATTTTCTTTTAATGCCAGATAAATTACTGCCCGCAAAGCATATTTGCTAGTATTTGATAGCATAGATGTTGTATTTCAATATTATGATTGTAATGGAATTTTATTAATTCTTTGGATGTGTCGTCCACCTTCGAAAGAAGTGCTTATAAATTCATCCACAATCACATAAGCTTCTTCTGGTGTAATAAATCTGGCAGGTAAGGCGCAAATATTAGCGTTGTTATGAAGACGAGCCAGATGGCTAATTTCTTTTCTCCAGCAAACTGCCGAGCGTATGCCCATATGTTTATTTGCTGCAATGTTTATTCCATTTCCGGTACCACAAATTGAAATTCCCAGGTCAACTTGTTTATTTTCAACTGCTTTTGCCAATATATGAGCAAAATCAGGATAATCAACTGCATCGGGAGTATCAGATCCGAAATTGATAAATTGAATATTCTTTTGCTTTAAATATTCCAGTAATTTCAATTTCAAGTAATAACCTGCGTGGTCGTTTACAATTCCAAGTATCATTTGATGATGGTTTATCGTTCTATATGTCAGCAAAAATATAAAAAGTAATCAATATTTAGGGATGTTATTCTCTCATTTTAAATTGGGAAATGATTAAAGTCATAATAATCAAGTCAAATAATTTTCAAAACTTAAGCCGAACAGGAAGCCATATAAAAACAGGCTTAGCCTGTTAGGATATATTCGACTTAGGGTATTTCAATTTTATTTCAATGTATTTCAATTTACCTCTATTTACTTCAATGTATTTCTCTTTTTTATAAAATGATGTATGTAAATTGTTTTTTTATTTCTATAAATCTATCTTTGTGAACTTTTATAAAATATAAAATAATCAACTGTTTAGAAATTCCGATGGGTAAAAAATTTCAGGAGTATAAAAAGCTTGATCTCTCGCAAATCAATAAAAATATTCTGGATTACTGGCATAAACACGATACTTTCCGCAAAAGCCTATTAATCCGCGAAGGGAAACCTACGTATGTATTCTATGAAGGACCTCCATCTGCGAACGGGATTCCTGGAATTCATCATGTTATGGCCCGATCGATCAAAGATATCTTTTGCCGGTACAAAACAATGCAGGGCTTTCTGGTCGAACGCAAAGCTGGATGGGACACGCATGGGCTCCCTGTAGAACTTGGTGTTGAAAAGAATTTGGGAATTACCAAAATAGACATTGGTAAGAAAATTTCCATTGCTGACTATAATAAAGAATGCAGGAAAGATGTGATGAAGTATACCGATCTTTGGGAAGACCTTACCGAAAAGATGGGCTATTGGGTTGACATGCACAATCCTTATATTACCTGCGATAACCGCTATATTGAAACACTTTGGTGGTTATTAAAAAAATTGTATGAAAAAGGATTAATTTATAAGGGATATACTATTCAACCATATTCACCCGCTGCCGGAACAGGTCTTAGTACTCACGAACTTAATCAGCCAGGCTGCTATCGCGATGTTAAGGATACCACTATGGTGGCTCAGTTTAAAGTGATACGAAATGATAAATCTGAAATTCTATTTAAAGATATCGATTCCGAATTATTTTTTCTGGCATGGACAACTACGCCTTGGACACTCCCTTCCAATACGGCATTAGCGGTTGGTAAAGATATTAGGTATGTAAAAGTACGTACATTCAATCCGTATTTGGGTATTCCTATAACAGTAATTCTGGCCAAAAACCTATTAACGAATTTTTTCAATCCCAAATATGAAGACCTTCTGCCAGAAGATTACAAGGAAGGAAGTAAGGAAATCCCTTATAAAATTTTGGCTGAATATTCAGGTTCTGAATTGAACGAGATTCGTTATGAGCAATTGATTCCCTTTCATCAACCCAAAGAGGGCGATGCATTCCGCGTTGTTGTTGGTGATTTTGTTACTACTGAAGATGGTACCGGAATTGTACATATTGCCCCCAGTTTTGGTGCCGATGACTTTAAAGTTGCCCGCGAAAACGGGATTGGATCTCTCACTCTGGTGGATCGTCAGGGAAAATTTGTAGATGGTATGGGCGAGTTTAGCGGTAAATATGTTAAAAACGCCTACGATAATACTCTCACCGAAGATGATCCCTCCGTGGATGTTGAAATTGCCGTTATGTTGAAGAAGGAAAACAGAGCCTTCAAAATAGAAAAATATATTCACACTTATCCTCATTGCTGGCGAACTGATAAACCGGTACTTTATTATCCGCTCGATTCATGGTTTATTAAAACTACTGCTGCACGGGACCGAATGATTGAGCTCAACAATACCATCAACTGGAAGCCTCAGTCTACTGGAACCGGTCGTTTCGGCAAATGGCTCGAAAATTTGCAGGACTGGAATCTCAGCCGGTCTCGTTTTTGGGGAACTCCTTTACCAATATGGCGCACCGATGATGGATCTGAAGAAATATGTATAGGATCACTGGATGAGCTGAAAACCGAACTTGGGAATTCGGTGAAAGCCGGATTCATGAAAATAAACCCTTTGGCTAAGTATAAATCAGGAGATAATTCAAAGGAAAATTACGATCATTTTGACTTGCATCGTCCTTTTGTCGACGATATTATTTTGTCATCAGCTTCGGGCAAACCCATGAAGCGTGAATTGGATCTTATCGATGTATGGTTTGACAGCGGAGCCATGCCATATGCGCAGTTTCATTATCCTTTCGAAGGCTCTGAAAATAAAGGGCTAGGGGGTGCCTTCCCTGCCGATTTTATTGCCGAAGGCGTTGATCAAACCCGTGGATGGTTTTTTACCTTACATGCCATTGCAACCATGCTCTTCGATTCTGTGGCATTCAAAAACATCATATCTAACGGTTTGGTGCTCGACAAAAATGGGAATAAAATGTCGAAACGCCTTGGGAATGCTGTTGACCCTTTTGAAACGATTGAAAAATACGGCTCCGATCCATTGCGTTGGTACATGATCACAAACGCTTCTCCATGGGATAACCTGAAATTCGACCTCGGTGGTATTGATGAGGTTACCCGTAAATTTTTCGGGACTTTATATAATACCTATTCCTTCTTTTCGCTTTATGCTAATGTTGATAATTTTGTTGGAGACGAAGCTGAGGTTGCGGTTAATGAGCGTCCTGAAATTGATCGTTGGATTATCTCATTGCTTAATTCATTAATAAAGGAAGTAGAGGAATGTTACGAAACCTATGAACCAACCAGGGCGGGTCGTGCAATTCAGGATTTTGTAACCGAAAATCTGAGCAACTGGTATGTTCGTTTAAATCGCAAGCGATTTTGGGGTGGTGAGATGAATGCAGACAAATTGGCGGCTTTTCAAACCTTGTATACTTGTTTGATCACTATTGCCAAACTTGGATCGCCCATTGCACCATTTTTTATGGATCAGCTTTTTATGGATTTGAACAATGTGTGTGGCAGCGATCCGGCAGAATCAGTTCATCTGTCAGATTTTCCAAAATATACCGAATCCTATATTGACAAGGAACTTGAAGAGCGCATGGATCATGCCCAGCGAATCTCCTCAATGGTATTGGCTCTTCGCCGTAAAGTGAGCATAAAAGTACGCCAGCCACTTCAAAGGATAATGATTCCTATTCTGGACAATGACATGGCAGAGAAAATCGATGCTGTTAAAAACCTTATTTTGACTGAGGTTAATGTGAAAGAACTTGAATACATTTCTGATACCACGGGAATTCTGATAAAGAAAGTTAAACCGAACTTCAAAACTCTTGGGCCAAGATATGGTAAACAAATGAAAGGCATCACTGCGGCGATAGCTGCTTTTAGTCAACACGATATTGCTACATTTGAACACCGGGGCAGCTGGCAGTTGACCGTCGAAGGCATAAATGTAGAGCTTACACCGGAAGATATGGAAATCATGTCGGAAGACATTCCCGGATGGCTCGTAGCCAACGAAGGTAAACTTACCGTAGCCCTTGATGTTACTCTCACCACCGAACTTATACAAGAAGGTATTGCTCGTGAATTTATCAATCGTATTCAAAACCTCCGCAAAGAAAGCGGTTTTGATGTAACGGATAAGATTAGTATTGAAATTCAAAAACACGATGCTATTTTCGAAGCCATCAATATTCACAAAGATTATATCGCTAACCAAACCCTGGCACAAAATATTTCATGGGCAGAAATTGGCAATGATATTACTGCAAAGGAAGTTGAGATTGATGATGAGATTAAAACTCTCATGAGAATTGTTAAGGTTGGATAATGAATAGTTATTTTGATTATATTCGTCGAAAATTTTTGGGTTATGGCAGAAAAAAATAGATACTCGGATGCTGAGCTAGAGGAATTTAAAATAATAATTCTTGATAAGCTCGAACAGGCCAAACAAGATTATGAATTGCTTAAAAGTGCCATTACGCACAGTGAAAGCAACGATACCGAGGATACTTCTCCTACCTTCAAGGTGCTTGAAGAAGGAGCTGCTACCCTCTCGAAAGAAGAAGCCGGTAAACTTGCTCAACGACAGTTGAAATTCATACAAAGCTTGCAAGGCGCACTTATTCGTATTCAGAACAAGACGTATGGTATTTGTCGCGAAACGGGGAAATTGATCCCCAAAGATCGTTTGCGCGCTGTTCCCCATGCCACCTTGAGCATCGAAGCGAAGCAGGCTCAACGTTAAAATATTATTTTATTTGAAAAAATGATTGGAACCCGTGTTTCAATCATTTTTTTTACTTTTGCGTCCATAAATTTATTTTTGTATGAACTTTTCTACAGGTAAAAAGGCTGCTTTATTAATTTTTTTGATTCTATTAATTGATCAATCGTTAAAATTCTGGATAAAGACCCATATGTTGATGGGGCAGGAATATCGAATATTTGGTGATTGGTTTATTATTCATTTCACCGAAAATAACGGAATGGCTTTTGGAATGGAATTCGGCGGAAATGCAGGAAAGCTGATACTCAGTATGTTTCGTATTCTAGCAGAAGGCGGGATTTGCTGGTATCTGGTTCATTTAATAAAATCGAAAGCTCATACCGGGTTTGTTTTAAGCTTTGCATTAATTCTTGCCGGTGCTTTGGGGAATATACTCGATAGCGCATTTTACGGACTTATTTTCACTGAAAGTTATTATCAGGTAGCATCTCTTTTTCCACAAAACGGATACGCAACTTTTTTGCATGGCAGGGTAGTGGACATGCTTTATTTTCCAATTATTAAAGGACATTACCCATCCTGGATACCATTCGTGGGTACGGATCAATTTATATTTTTTCGTCCCGTCTTTAATATTGCCGATTCGTCTATTACTGTCGGCGTTTTTATTATTTTATTTTTCCAAAAGAAATTTTTCAAGGCTGAGAAGGAAAAACTTGTGGAGCAGGAAGGCTGATCAACATGTAAAATACAGAACTGATGTAGATGTATAAAAATTTGGTTTACATATCTTAACCCCAACCCCTTAATAAGGGGCAATAACAGGTTTGAACACAGTTATAGACCTTTTTTAAGGAATATCGGTCAAGCTAAGCTACGGAGCGTAACTTCTATTATTTCAATCCCTGTGAGCGTGAATTATTTGTAAAATAGGCGTTTAAGCCGGGATTAATTAGTAAAACTATTTTTACACCTCATCACTCACCAGTCTGAAATCCAATTGCTTCTTGGGTAAGTTTGCCCTATAAACTTCCACCTTAACGGCATCGCCAAGCTGATATTTTTTGCCTTTTCGCCGGCCGGTGATGCAGTAATTATCATCGTCAAATTCATAAAAATCATCCGTTAATTCGCGCATAGATACGAGACCTTCACATTTAGTTTCGGTTAGTTCAACAAAGAAGCCCCATTCGGTTACACCCGAAATTACGCCATCGAAAATAAGTCCGATTTTGTCGCTCATAAACTCCACCTGCTTGTATTTTATCGAGGCACGTTCGGCATCGGCGGCACGTTTTTCCATATCCGATGATTGTTTGCACATCTCGTCGTAATGTTCGCGGTTTGGAGCTGTGCCACCCTGCAGGTAATAATCGAGCAAACGATGCACCAGCATGTCAGGATACCGTCGAATAGGAGAGGTGAAATGGGTGTAATGTTTGAAGGCAAGCCCATAGTGACCTATATTGTCGGTGGAATAAACGGCTTTGGCCATCGATCGTAATGCAAGCGTCTCAATCAGGTTTTGCTCTGTTTTCCCCTTCACCTTCTCAATGAGTTCGTTGAGGGATTCCGAAATCTTTTTGGTTGATGAGGTCTGAATAGAGTATCCAAACTTGGTAATAAAAGTAGCGAAAGTCTCCAGCTTTTCCATATTTGGTTTATCGTGAATACGGTACACGCTGGTTTTACCTTTACCTACTCTTGGGGGAGAAGGTGTTGAAAGCACTCCGGTGCAGAATTCTGCTACCTTTTTGTTTGCCAGAAGCATAAATTCTTCTACCAGTTGGTTAGATTCGCCAAATTCCTTATAATATACGCGAAGTGGTTTTCCGGTTGAATCAATTTCAAAGCGAACCTCGTCACGTTCAAAACCAATGGAACCTTTTCTAAAACGATCGGCTCGCAGAATTTGAGCTAAACGGTGAAGAGTAAGTACCTCATCTTTCAAATCACCTTCACCGTTATCAATAATTTGCTGAGCTTCTTCGTACGAAAATCTGCGATTCGACAAAATTATGGTATGTCCAAACCATTGATTAATTAACTCGGCATTGTTATTCATTTCAAATACTGCTGAATAACACAATTTTTCCTCGTTAGGACGAAGAGAACAGATGTTATTTGATAACCTTTCGGGAAGCATGGGAACAACCCTGTCAACCAGATAAACCGAGGTTGCGCGTGCCAGCGCTTCATGGTCAAGAATCGATTCGGGTTTAATGTAATGTGTTACATCGGCAATGTGAACACCCACTTCCCAATTGTCATTTTCGAGTTTGCGGATCGATAAAGCGTCGTCAAAGTCCTTTGCGTCTTTAGGATCAATTGTAAATGTTGTAATATCACGAAAGTCGCGTCTATTTTTATATTCTGTGGCTGAAATAGTGTCAGGTAGAATACTTGCAGCATCTTCTATTTCTTTGGTGAATTTATTCGGAAGTTCAAATTCAGCAAGTATGGCGTGCATTTCAGTTTCGTGCTTTCCAGGGAAACCGAGCACTTCAACAACCTCTCCAATCGGATTCTTAGTACCGGCTTGCCACTCATTTATTTTCACCACCGCTTTTTGGCCGTTTTGGGCGCCATTTAAACTGCGAAGAGGAATAAATATATCGAATGGAATTTTTGTTGTCGAGGGTATCAAAAAAGCAAAATTCTTCGATACTTCGATAGTCCCGACAAACGTATTTCTTGCTCTTTTCAATATTTCCACTACCTCGCCTTCGGGGCGGGCCTTTTTACGTTGAGCAAACAAATATACTTTTACCATGTCACCATGCAGCGCGTGATTTAAGTTTTTCATGGAAACAAAAACATCGTCGGGGTATTCCTTGGATTGGATAAACCCGTAACCCTGTGATGTAAGATCCACGATACCGGTAACATAAAAGCCTTCGGATTTTTGTTTAAATTTTCCGGTTTGTGTTTCTTCAAGAACTCCTTCGGTAGTAAGTTCGTAAAGAATATCGGTGATCATTTTTTTAAGAGGATGGTCTTTTATTTCAAGTCGCGAGGAAATCTGTTTGTAATTGAACGTATCTGAGGGAGATGTCCGGAAGATGGATATAATATTTTCGTATAATATTTTTTTATTAACGATCTGTTTTTTAGGTTCACCACTTTGTTTGTTGTTTCTTTTTGACATATGGGTTTAAATTGATATTAATAATAAATGCAAATTTAATGTCAACACTTCGGTATGTTTTCAGCAATAATTTTAAAATGAAATACTTAGATATATATTGAAATATTTCTTTATTTCTATGTATTTCAACATATTACATTTTATAAAAATGCAGAAGTTGAAACTTTACCGAATTATTGTAATAAGTATATATTTTTAGGCAAAGAGTTATTTATTTTGACGATTTGGTATTTTTTTAATAGTCTCTCACGAAAAGCAATAAAATTAAGATAAAATATGCCACCAATGCACGAATAATTATTTGTGCATTCGTGGCTATTATCTAAAATTTTATTTAAAGAACATTATCATCTGTTTTAATCCGGGTTGCCGGATTTTGTTGCAATAGTCTAAACAACCTGCCTATCGGATCAGGATAAATCGAATAAATCTGAGATTTTTTCATTATCGAGGTGATAGGCGTGAATACCAAGTTTTTGAGCCCCAATGATATTGGCATACAAATCGTCGATAAAAAGCGTTTCGTTGGGTTTAAGTGCTGAATCCGTTAAAACAGTTTGGTACGAAGCTGCATCGGGTTTGCGTTGATTTATTTCATGCGAATAGTATAACTTGTCAAACATCTCCGAAAGAGGATTATTTCCGAAAGCTTCCGTGAGATATTCGTTGAAATAATCGATATGTATGGCATTGGTGTTGCTTAGTAAGTAGGTATTATAATTTTTTCGGACAGCTTTCAACAATGGAATATTTTCGGGAGGCATATCTACAATCATTGAGCTCCAAGCCTGTTTAATATCTTCGTCGCTCAGGTTGTTTTTAAATTTCCGTAATTCGTTGCAAAAAGCCTGTGGAGGAATTTTACCTGTTTCGAGCAAATCGAATAAATGAGTTTGTTTAATTTGAGAGTAGATAATGTCAAAATC
>JANXXY010000390.1 GCA_025350365.1 Bacteroidales bacterium
GGGATTTCGGGAGAAATCAAGCAATGAAAAACCAATAGCAGGAATTTCATACAAACACCCTTCAATGGCAGCTGCCATCGTTCCTGAATATACAACACTAGCAGAAGAATTTGCCCCATGATTGATACCTGAAACCAATAAATCGGGTTTGTTTCCACGGAAAAGCTGATTGTTAGCTAATTTAACGCAATCTACCGGAGTGCCTGAAACAATATAAAACTCTAAGTTTTCTTTTTCGTCAATTTTCTCCATGCGCAACGGCAAATTAACCGTTATAGCATGAGACATTCCCGATTGCGGATGACTGGGTGCTACAACGATCAAATGTCCAAAAGGCTGAAGAGCTTCAATCAATGCCTGTATTCCCTTGGCCCGGTAACTATCATCGTTGGTAATGAGAATGACCGGTTTTTTTCTATTTTCCAAAACACTATCTTCTTTAAGATGAATATCCAAAGATAGGGAAATAATAGGCTGGAAAATTGTGGAAATAAAAAAAGGGAAATAAAATTGAAATAGATAGAAATAAAATTGAAATAAAGGGAAATAAATTGAAGTAAATTGAAGTAAAGGGAAGTAAATTGAAGTAAAAGGAAATAAAATTGAAATAAAGGGAAGTAAATTGAAATAAATTGAAATAAAGGGATTTTAGTAGGTAAACAAAAACGGCAGCCTGATGATAAGCTGCCGTTTCAGATATTAGAATCTGCATTTTATATTTCACTCTTTCTAATGACCAATTATTCGTTACAATCTACCGATGTTGCATACTGCCACATGATAATTACGAATTTTTACAAGCCTTTAGCCAGCATATAATACATTTCATTCCATTTCAATTCTTTTTTGAGTTCGGTAATACTGGTATCTTTTCCGATATGAATGAATTCAATTCCTGCCATTTCAGAGAAATCCTCAATGTATTCGGCATCGACAGCCTGACTGAATGCAGTATGGTGAGCGCCACCAGCATATATCCAGGCAGCAGCGCCAACCTTCAGGTTTGGTTGCGGAATCCATAATGCGCGCGCTACAGGAAGCTTTGGAAGATCAGCTTCCGGAGCTACACAATCCACCGAGTTAACAATCATCCGGAAACGATTACCCATGTCGATTAAACTTGCATTTACGGCAGGACCTGATGGGACATTAAATACCAAACGGGCCGGAGCATCTTTACCACCAATACCCAACGGATGTACTTCGAGTTTCGACTTTCCTTCAGCAATACTTGGACAAATTTCGAGCATGTGAGCGCCCAAAACCTTCATTCCATTCGGGTTTAAATGATAGGTATAGTCTTCCATAAATGAGCATCCGCCTTTAAGGCCGGCGCCCATCACCTTCAAGGCTCTAACTAAAGCAGCATGTTTCCAGTCACCTTCAGCGCCAAAACCGTATCCGGCAGCCATTAATCGCTGTGAAGCCAAACCAGGTAATTGAGCCAGCCCGTAAAGGTCTTCAAATGTTGTGGTAAAGCCTTTAAATCCGCCACTTTCGAGAAAATTAGTCAATCCAAGTTCGATGCGAGCCTGATATCGAACATTTTGGTAAAATGCTCCACCGGGTTTTCCCTCAGTAGATACCTGATAAATCTCAACATATTCTTTTACCAATTTATCTATTTCAGCATCGGTTACTTCGTTAACTACTTTTACAAGATCGCCAACGCCATAACCATTTACTGCCAATCCAAACTTAATTTGAGCTTCTACCTTATCTCCTTCAGTTACGGCTACTTCGCGCATGTTATCGCCAAAACGGGCAATTTTAGCGCTTTGGAAATCGGACCAAGCAGCAGCGGCTCTGGTCCAAACGGCAATACGTTCCAAAACATCTTCTTCCTGCCAGTGACCCACAACTACTTTCCGGCTAATCCGCATCCGGGTCATGATAAAGCCATGCTCACGGTCACCATGAGCCGATTGGTTAAGGTTCATGAAATCCATATCGATTTCGCCCCAGGGCAAATCGCGGTTGTATTGTGTATGAAGGTGAAGAATTGGTCTTTGAAGAATCTTCAACCCATTGATCCACATTTTTGATGGAGAAAATGTATGACACCAGGTAATGATACCGATGCAATTTTTAGTGGAATTTGCGTCGATACAAAGGTTTGTAATCTCATCAGGACTTTTCATTACCGGTTTAAAGACAATAGTTACGGGTATCTTAGCCGATTTGTCAAAAAAAGTAGCGATTTCCTGTGAGTGTTGCGCAACTTTTTTAAGTGTTTCCGGTCCATACAAATGTTGACTTCCGGTTACAAACCAAACTTCGAACTGTTTCAAATTAATCATGATAGCTAGTGTTTATGTTTATATTATGTTTGAAAAAAATTCTTTACACAAAATTAAATGTTTTTTTTACACTTTTAAGTTTTTAATAAAGAAAAATGTTCTCCTTTCATTCTCAAAAAAAACCATATTTTTGCTCTTTCTATTAAAGTACATCTGTTATGAATATTTCCTATCATTGGCTTAAACAATATATTGATATTGACCTGCCTGTAGAAGAAGTTGGCAAAACACTTACCAGTTTGGGTCTGGAAGTTGAAGGTATTGAAACATTCGAAACCATCAAAGGCGGGTTGGAAGGTTTTGTTGTTGGCGAGGTGAAGACCTGCGCCAAACACCCCAATGCCGACAAACTGAGTATAACAACTGTTGATATTGGCGCTACGGAATTGCTCCCGATTGTTTGCGGCGCTCCCAACGTGGCTGCCGGCCAACGTGTGGTGGTTGCAACTGTTGGAACAACCATTTATAAAGGAACTGAAAACTTTAAAATACAGAAAGCCAAAATACGCGGAGAAGTATCTGAGGGAATGATTTGCGCTGAAGACGAACTTGGGATAGGAACCGATCATGCAGGAATACTGGTACTTGACCCATCGGTAAAAATCGGAACATTGGCAAAAGATCATTTTAATGTTTCGTCAGATTCAATTTTTGTTATCGGTCTTACACCAAACCGTATTGATGCAGCCTCTCATTTTGGTGTTGCCCGTGAACTTGCTGCGGCGCTCAATTTACAGAAAACGATTACGGCTAAAAAGCCATCGGTTGATCATTTCGTCATCGACAACACAAGCCGAATAACCGATGTAATTGTTGAAAATGCTGAAGCCTGCGAACGATATGCGGGAATTACCATCACCGGAGTAACTGTAAAACCTTCACCTGAATGGCTTCAGAACCGGTTAAGATCAATTGGCCAAAACCCAATCAACAATGTAGTGGACGTTACCAACTTTATACTTCACGAACTGGGACAACCTCTCCATGCCTTTGATGCGGATAAAATAACCGGTGGAAAAGTGATAGTTAAGACACTTTCCGAAGGCACTAAATTCAAAACATTAGATAACATCGAACGATCACTTTCCGAAAACGACCTGATGATATGCAACTCACAGGAAGGAATGTGCATTGCCGGAGTTTTCGGAGGTATAGAATCGGGTGTTACGGAGTTTACGACAAATATTTTTCTCGAGAGTGCGCACTTCAATCCGGTATATATTCGCAAGACATCGAA
>JANXXY010000401.1 GCA_025350365.1 Bacteroidales bacterium
ACCATCAATTTTGGCATTCACTGTAATTTTAGCATTAATGCCTGCATTTTTTGGGTTTACTACCCACCCGTTTCCTTCTTTTCTGATAATGCCATTGGTATTGTATGCCGTAATTTTATCACTCCCTATACCTGGCACTGAAATTGAAACCGGATTATCTACGCCAATATAAAAAACATTCATTTTGGTAGGTGAAATAACAGCATTCGATTCTGCAACAAGATATTCCGCTTTAAATGGTTTTCTTATGATGGATCCATCGGTTGCTTTTAATTGAATAATACCACCCCATTTTACAGAGCCAACTGAACCGGCAGTGCGTTTAAAAATACCTTTTTTAGTGACAGGATCGATTGGTAGACTATCTCTATTCCCACCTACAATCTGGTAATCAATTTTCCCATCTGCTGTTTTAATTTCCTGTACCTGACCGGTATAGATAGTAGGATTACGTGTGGTATCAAACGCTGCCATAAAAACCTCGGCTCTATACTCGCCTCCTTTAAGAACATAATCGGAATTAACGATTATTGTTGGCGCAAGCTTGTTAAACTTAAAGGATCCGGCATCAATTTGATTAAACAAATACCTGATAACATCCGATTCAGCGTTTCGTACATCACTTTGCAGTTTGCTCATAATAGTAGTAACTGCAATAAGAGGCCAACTTTCAAAATGAGCAGTTTCCCATGTCTGTTTTTGGCCTTCTACATTCGGTGGATCAGATGTATCCAACGTTGCGTTAATGGAGGCAATAAGATCTACATCATTTTTATCAACGTAACTAAGCATTGTGTTTCGAAGCTCAACGAATTTTGCTTTCAAAACCTTACCTTGTCCATTGTTATTAGATCCAATCATTATTTCAGAGGCAATAAAAGTATCATCCTTTTTTTCGATTTTACTACTCTTCACTCTTCTTTTGGCATCAATTGCCTTATTCCCGTTGTCAGCCTTTTTTACAATCTGAATCTTAAGATCCTGAATCATATTAAAAAGATCTTCCGACTTTTTCTTTACATCCTGAGCCTTTACTTGCCAAGGTTTAGCTTTATTTGGATTTGATACTGCAAGTTTGTCAAATTCATCGTAAAGTAAGTTGTTCTTATCACTAAAGTTCTCAGAAGTTTTAGTAAGACCTTCATCTACAATAACAAATGCATTCAAAATTTCCTTTGATACATTCAGCGCTAGTAAGGCAGTCAGCACCAAATACATCATGCCGATCATTTTTTGCCTGGGAGTTTCTTTTCCGTGACCCATAGAAATCAGTTCTTATGCTATAATTACTTATTTTTTATTTGTCACAACATTCATTGCGGCCAACATATTGCCATAAACTGTATTAAGCGATGATAAATTACTGCTTAATTGAGTTATTTCATCTTTATATTTTTGAGTTTCCTGAGATGATTGTTTCAAATCCTGAAGCAATTGGTTCATTCCTCCATATAAAGCCTGATTTTCTTTTAAATGTGTATTTGAATCACGCAATTGCAACTCGTAAACGGCATTTAAAGCAGAGAGATTTTTATTAACATTTTCAAGTTGAGAATTGTAATTTTTTGCTCCTTCCGAAATGGAAGAAATATCATTCTTTACAGTCGATGATAAACTTGAATAAGAATTCGTTAACGTTCCTATTGAATCCTGTAATGACGAAGCAGATTGAGTAAATGCAGTGGATAGGTTTCCTACCGATGATGCTGCATTTTTCATGTTTGAGGCATACTGACTTGTTGCCACTGTCGCTTCAGAGATATCAGAAAGACTAGATGATGTAACATTGAGCTTATTCAGGGATTCTCCTAATTTCTTGAAAGTTTCAGGACCTATATTTGCATCTTGTACTAAATCCTCGAATCTATCTAAAGTAGTATGCCCCAATTTGCCTGCTTCCTTTATTGTTTCTATTTCATCAGGATCGGTCATACCGGCCAGTTCAGGATACACTAACGTCCAGTCAAGTTCTTCATGTAAAGGCTCAAAAGCAGAAAAGAAGAAAATAATCGATTCAGTAATAAGACCTACGGAAATCATTACACTGGCTCCATACCAATGTTGTATTTTAAAAAGTGCTCCAATAATTACAACGGATGCTCCAAAGCCATACAATTTGGCCATAAAATTTTTCCAACCGGAGCTTTGTACAATTTCAGTAATATTCATATACAATAATTTTAGAATGCCTGAGTAACCAAAGTTATATTTTAATAGTGCTTATTTTGCTGATGTACCTAAATATGATCTAACACAGCGGAATCCGATAAAAGATTTGGCAGTGTCCTGATATTCATAAGTTCGGGTACCAACTTGCATGTAATAAGCAATATCTTTCCAGGATCCGCCACGAATCACTTTACGCTTCATTGAAGGAGGATCATCAGGAAGTGCATTGTACTTATAATCAGGATTTAGATCATGTGTGAAATTATATGCTGATTCATCATATGCATTGGCACACCATTCGCCAACATTTCCGGCCATATCGTATAAGCCCCATTCGTTAGGTTCGTAATATCCTACTCGCACAGCCGTTATGCCACCATCATCAGCATAATTTCCGCGTAATGGTTTAAAATTTGCAAGAAAGCAACCTTGTTTGTTTCGGGTGTACATTCCACCCCATGGATACATCGAATTGTTAAGTCCACCCCTGGCTGCATATTCCCATTCTGCCTCAGAAGGCAATCTGAAATCATGCACGCTTGATTCTCCATTCTGTGCCAAGGAAGCATTTAAATATTGAGTTCTCCATATTGAAAATGCAGTTGCCTGTTTCCAATTCACTCCAACAACAGGGTAATCATCATATGCCGGGTGCCAGAAGTACATTGTTGCCAATGGTTCGTTATAAGAATATGTAAAATCAGATACCCAACATAAAGTATCAGGATAAACATTTATTACATCTCTCATTATAAAGGCAGACCTATCCTGAACCTGTATTTGTTCACCCAAAGAATTTACCGCGGTACCATTATATTGTTTTGTGCTAAAGTTATATTTATTCGATTTTTTTGCGGCTTGTTGCATATCCACCCAAAAATATTCATACATTAATTTTCTGGTGTCTATCTCTTTTCTGAAATAAAACCTCTCATTAGGTTGAAGGTAAATTTCCTTCAAAGTTTCATTCACTGTCTCATCTTTCGTATCGATTTCGGTTTTCCAATTAATCATCGGAGGATCAATAGGATTGCCATTGTCGTCTTCAGATATCAGAAATTCTTCATTCTGTGTACCCAGCAATCTTCTCATAATCGAATCGCGAACCCAGTAAACAAATTGACGATACTCATTATTAGTTATTTCGGTCTCATCCATCCAAAAGGCATCAACAGATACTGTTTTCGATGTTACGTTTTGTGCCCAGGATACATCCTGATCGCTCGGACCCATATTATAACTTCCCTGCGGAATAAAAACCATTCCAAAGGGATCGGGTTCAAAGTACTTTTTTCTACCTTGCACACCAGTAAGCTCCCCGTTACTGGTTTTCCCACAGCTACCGTTAAGTATTGCAAATACGATACTTATGCCCAGTACTCTTTTCATAACATTATGGTGTTTATGTGTATAAGAACTTTTAGTATTCATTTTCCGGATACGTAAATTTTTTCTTGATTAATTTAATTAATTATAAAAATCGAATGCTTTTGTATTTGTGTGGTATTTTTTCCGTTATTATATTGAAACAATATCCAACCATAATTTCATGCGAACCGCTATTGTATTTTCGAATATCAGTAGTCGAGAAATCATAGGAATATCCTACTTTTAATCCATTTGCAAATTCAATTCCCAACATTCCAATTATTGCAGAACTGAGTCTATAAGAAACGCCTCCCCATATGCGTTTATTGTATACTAAAACAGTATTTAAATCAACCCTTGATGAACCTCCGTCAGTACCAATAAAAACTGATGGTTGTAAATCGAATGAAGGGTTAGGAAGTGCAATATTATATCCTGTTGTTAAATAATAATGTCGTTTTAGGCTTGGCGTGGCCTTTTCATACGAAAATTTTGGTTGCGTAAGGTGTGTTGAAGAAAGCCCAAAATACACATTTTCCGCCTTATAGAATAAACCAAAGTTTAAATCAAAGATAGAAGCGGATTCCTTTGGTCCCGGAATGCCCTGATCCTGATCGGCATTTATATTCCCAGTGCTTTTACCCGCGTCCCACGTAGCGCTTAGCGCTTTGTTGTAAAATCCCGCGCTCACTCCAATTCCTAATTTTCCGTTTCCGTTGTTTATATTCATCCTGTATGCATAAGCCAGATTTAGGCCTATATTTTTTTCAAAACCAAGTTTATCATTTACTATAGTTAACCCAATTCCACTGTTTATTTTAAATGGTTTAACTGAAGCATCAATATTGAAAACCTGTGTAGATGGGGCTCCATTAAGACCCACCCATTGTTCACGACCCAATAATGATGCACAAATTGCATCTTTACTACCAGCATATCCGGGATTAACAGCCAGATTATTTTGCATATACTGACTAAATTGCGGATCCTGTTGCGCAGCTGCTATTCCGAAGAGCAGCAGTAAAGGAAGGAAAATTAAAGGCTTAATCATATGTAAAGTCTCACTTCATCTGTTCTTAATGTAGTAAAGTAAGCAATAATTAAGTTTTCCTACAAATTTATTAACATTTTATTGTTAATAACTGTCCCTTCCTTTGCCTGCTTATACTGCATTTTAAAATTAATGTTTCCTTGTTAGATAATTATTATTTATATAATTCCCATTTTATGATACATGCTATTGATTCCAAATTACTTAAAATTTAAATTAAATTTGAATTCTTTGAAAAGTCCTCCACCAACGATCGGGTATTTCTTGTTTACAGGCCAGTTCGTAGTCATTTTCAGAACACGAAAGCACAATACGATGATTATGCTTATGTAAGAAAATCTCCATCCACCAGCGGTTGGTAAAGTTACTTTGATAAAATGCCAAATCCTGATTGGAATCATTATTATGAATCAAATATTTAGTAAAATTCTGTGGTTTTAAATCAGGTTCTTCAAATATCCTGTTAGCTAATCCTTCAAGAAAATACCATATTACCTGCGCAGCTAATTTTGACGTTGTTTGGTGAATATCATTTGCTATTGAAATATCAAAAACACCTAATGATGTGATTCGGTTACTGTGTCCGGTAAAGAACGATAATTGACAGGCTTCATCGCCTGACAAACCGTTAGGGGAACTGTTCAATGCTCCGGGAGCATCGGAATGCTTTATGGAGTTTAAGCTAAACGTTACAAGATTAGAATCTCTAAGAACAGGTTCAATTTCTTTCATGTTAGTTCGTAGAAAACCGAGGCGATATGCTTCGAAATAAGAATCATCCACGAAATCGAGAACTGCTTGTGATACATAACAACTCTGGTAACCAATATTTATATAATTAAACATTGAAAAACTGTCGTCGTTTTCTTTGCTGTGATTGCCTGAGGTATAACTTTCATTTATTGATTCACTGGAAATACGGGAGTCGATAGATACCATATTTAAAGGTAAATCGTTTTTTTGATAAGCCAGAATTCCTCCGTAATTGAATTTCGATGTGCCTCCAATTAGAACCAAAATAACATTATTCCTTTTAATCTCCTGAAAAACCTCGCTGATAGCAACACAAGCATCAGCGAAATTATTGCCGCATTTAATGTTTCCCAAATCAATAATGGAAAGGTTATTTGAAAGTGGAGCTAGTTGATATATCTGATATCTGACCTGATTAGCTACTTCAAAGGTTTTATTATTTTCATCGTCAGGCACTCCCAATAATGCCACCTGAAAACCCTGCGTTGTAATATCGACCTTCTGCTTTTCGAAAAAGCGTACATGCTTAGTTACAAAATGAGTGTCGACAATATTATTGTTGTTGAAATCCAAAAAATCTACCAGTTCCATTAAAGTATTGATTATGCAGGATTAGGATTTCTTTTTTTTGCCTCTGGCTGGCTTTGATTTTGTACTGCCATCTTTTATAATATCCATACATTCCTTAAAAGTTAAGGCCTCAGCGCTTTTCGTTTTAGGAATTTTATAGTTTTCTTTCTTAAAAACAATGTAAGCTCCCCAGCGTCCATTAAGAATCTGTAGATTGGCGTCCTCAGAAAAATTCTTAATAACTTTGTTTAACAGCTCCTGCCGTTTAATACCAATTATCTCAATGGCCCGGTCAATAGTAACCGTTAAAGGATTATCTTCTGCTATTTTAATGGAATAAAATTTATTATCGTGTTTCAGGTAAGGACCGAATCTGCCTATACCGACTAAAACGTCTTTTTCCTCAAAACTTCCAATGACTTTGGGAAGTTTGAACAAATCCAATACCTCATCAAGCGAAATAGTATCAATGGATTGCCCTTTTAGGAGACCTGCAAATCTTGGCTTATCTTCATCGGTTGCCACGCCAATTTGTGCCATTGGACCAAATCGTCCGATTTTTACCATCACCGGCTTCCCCGAAACCGGATCGGCCCCAAGAATGCGTTCACCAACACTTCTTTCGGAGGTTTCAGTGGTTATTGCAACTTTTTCGTGAAATGGATTATAAAATTTATCAATCATCTTTGTCCAGCCCAAATTTCCGATGGCTATCTCATCAAATTCCTTTTCAACATTGGCTGTAAAATTATAATCCAAAATATCTTTAAAGTGCTGTACCAGAAAGTCATTTACAATCATTCCAATATCGCTCGGAAAAAGTTTAAACTTCTCAGCCCCTGTTATTTCCTTCAGTTTCTTTTCAGTGATCGTCAGGTTTTGAAGTGTAATTTCCTGATATTCACGAGTTATTCCCTCACGATCCTCTTTTACCACGTAACCCCTCACTTGAATAGTTGAAATGGTTGGGGCATAGGTAGAAGGACGTCCTATCCCTAATTCTTCAAGCTTTTTCACCAGGCTGGCTTCCGTGTACCTTGGTAAATGGTGTGTAAACCGCTCAGTGGCTTTTATATAATTAAGATCAAGAATCTGATTAATTTTTAATGGAGGTAAAAGTCGTTCCGTACTTTCCTCATTCTCCTCATCGGTCGATTCGAGATATACTTTGAGAAAACCCTCGAATTTCATTACTTCTCCTGAAGCAATAAATTTTTCAGGTGTAGTTGAAATATTTATGGTAACTGTGGTTTTTTCAAGGGCTGCATCGCTCATTTGTGATGCAACAGTTCTCTTCCAAATAAGATCATATAGCCGGCGCTCTGTTGCAGAACCCTCTATTTCAAATTGATCCAAATAGGTTGGGCGAATTGCCTCATGAGCTTCCTGTGCTCCCTTCGACTTGGTTTTGTATTGACGGGGGTTTGAAAATTTTTCGCCGTATTCCTTTATAATGACATCTTTCGCCATCGTAATTGCCGTATCCGAAAGATTTACCGAGTCGGTACGCATATAGGTTATTTTTCCGGCTTCATATAGCTTTTGCGCAATGGCCATGGTTTGGCCTACCGAAAAACTCAATTTACGACTAGCTTCCTGCTGAAGAGTAGAAGTAGTAAAAGGAGCTGCCGGCGATTTTTTTGATGGTTTGGTAACTATATCGGTTATTTTGAATTGGGCTCCCTGACATTTATTTAGAAAATCGAGCGTAACTTTTCGGTCGGTAAATTTATTGTCAAGTTCGGAAAATAACGAACCCTTTTTCTGCTCTGTAAAAAAATTGGCATTAACTTTAAAAGACGATGTGCTATTAAAGGCCTGAATTTCACGCTCTCGCTCCACTATCAAACGTACAGCGACTGATTGAACTCTGCCAGCAGATAAAGCAGGCTTTACCTTTTTCCAAAGAATAGGTGATATTTCAAAACCTACCAATCGATCGAGCACACGTCTGGCCTGTTGGGCGTTAACTAAATTTAAATCGATAAACCGCGGATTTTTTATCGCGTTCAGTATGGCATCTTTGGTAATTTCGTGGAAAACAATACGCTTTGTATTATCTTGCCTCAACCCCAGAACCTCATAAAGATGCCACGAAATAGCTTCTCCTTCACGGTCTTCATCAGAAGCAAGCCAAACAATTTTTGCTTCTTTAGCAAGTTTTTTTAACTCGGCAACAATTTTCTTTTTGTCTTCCGGAACAATATACTGGGGCTCATAGTCCTTCTTTACGTCTATTCCCAGGTTTTTTTTGTCCAAATCGCGGATGTGACCAAAACTCGACTTCACCAAATAGTTTTTCCCTAAAAACTTCTCTATTGTAGAGGCTTTAGCGGGAGATTCAACAATCACCAGATTTTCAACCATAACTCTTAACCCCATTTTAAAAAACACCACAAAGTAAAAAAATTACTCGGCCAATCTCAAAATTTTAAATTAAATATTATTTGCTAATTTTACGGCGCAAACTTAACAAAGCCATGGCAAATCTAAGCGATAAGCAGAAAAAATACCTTAAATATTTTTGGATTATTTTTCTTAGTCCAATAATTCTATTTGTATTGATCATTTTTTTAATATCCATGGGATGGGTAGGTTTCATGCCCACTTTCGAAGATTTAGAGAATCCCAACCGAAATCTCGCGTCCGAAATATATTCGGATGATGGTAAAGTTCTTAGTACTTATTATTTGGATGAAAACCGAAATGCAGTGGAATACAAAGACATTTCACCACTTGTTATTCAGGCTCTTATTGCCCGTGAAGATCATCGTTTCAGAAAACATTCCGGCATAGATGGTTGGGGTTTACTGAGGGTAATGTCTAAAACGATCCTGCTTGGAAATGAAAGACAAGGAGGTGGAAGTACCTTAACTCAACAATTGGCTAAAAACTTGTATACCCGCCAAAGTCAATATAACCGTGACACCGTTGAATATAAATTTGGCCTTTTCAAAAAAGTGGCGCTCACCATTACAAAATTTAAGGAATGGGTTATCGCTGTAAAATTGGAGCGAAATTATTCCAAGGAAGAAATTATCACCATGTACCTAAATACAGTTCCATTTGGTGGCGAGGATTATGGTATTAAAATAGCGGCCCGAACTTATTACAATAAATCGCCCGATTCATTAAAAATTGAAGAAGCAGCCATGTTGGTAGGTATGCTGAAGGCAACTACAAAATATAATCCAAAACGTAATCCTGAGCGTGCTTTAATCCGCCGTAACAGTGTGCTGGACAAAATGTACGAGCATGATTATATTTCCAAAGCGCAATATGACTCTGTCTCTCAAATTCCTATTGAAAAATCGCTGAATTACCAAAGCCAGGCCCAGGATGCCGGTTTAGCTCCCTATTTGCGGGAATATATCCGCATATTAATGACCAAGAAGAAACCTGAGCGGAATGATTACAATGTTTACAAAACATATCAGGAGGATTCTCTTCGATGGATGGAAGATCCTATTTATGGATGGTGTTTTAAAAACTTAAAACCTGATGGAACACCCTATAATCTTTATAAAGATGGTTTAAAGATACGCACTACAATTAATTCGAGAATGCAGGGTTATGCTGAGAAATCATTGGTGGAACATCTTGCCAAAACGGTTCAACCGGCCTTTTATCTGGAAAAAAAAGGAAAAACGAAAGCTCCTTATGCAAACGACCGAACTGAAACGGAAATCCAGAAATGGATGTCCAATGCCATGCATCAAACTCCACGTTTCAAAAATTTGCGAAACGCAGGGTTATCTGATCCTGAGATTTTTAAGAATTTCAAAACCAAAACTGAAATGCGTGTTTTCTCTTATAAAGGAGAACGCGATACCATCATGTCCCCATGGGATTCCATTAAATATTATAAATTTTTTCTTCGGGCAAGCTTTTTGGCAGTCGATCCTCATACCGGGTATATCAAAGCCTGGGTAGGCGGACCCGATTTTCGGTATTTTAAATATAATGGAGTAATGCAGAAACGACAGGTAGGCTCTACCATCAAGCCTTTTCTCTATACTCTTGCCATGCAGGAGGGGATGAAACCATGCGATAAAATATTAAATGCCCGCGTAACCATTGAACAACCAGAATTAAATACCGAATGGAGCCCGCAAAATGCAGACGAAGGCAGATGGGATGGCAAAGAAGTAACCATGAAATTTGCTTTGGCAAACTCGTTAAATTATGTGTCGGCACGTTTAATGAAACAATACAAGCCTCAACCCATGATAGACATTATTAGAAAGATGGGTGTGAAAAGTGAAATCCCTGCCGTACCGTCTATCTGCCTTGGCACACCGGAACTTACCCTGATGGAACTTATAGGCGCATACACTACTTTTGCCAATAAAGGGGTTTATACGCAACCCATTTTTATTTCACGAATTGAAGATAAAAACGGAAATGCACTTACAACCATTAAACCTCAACAAAATGAGGCTATTAGTGAATATACCGCTTATACGATGGTAAAGATGCTTCAACAGGTGGTATTGGGTGGCACAGGGGCAAGATTGCGATATAGATTTAACCTGTTACACGAAATGGGTGGAAAAACCGGTACAACCGATAACCATTCCGACGGATGGTTTGTGGGAGTGACTCCCGATTTAGTTGCCGGAGCCTGGGTAGGCGGTGAAGAGCCAACTATTCACTTCGATCGCATGAAAAGCGGCGAAGGAGCAGCCATGGCTTTGCCTATATTCGGTTTATTCATGCAAAAAGTATATGCCGATCCGAAAATAAATCTAAATATCGGTCCGTTTCAGGGACCCGAGGGATTTAATGTAAGCTTTGATTGTTCGATGGGCGATGTGGATCAATCCATTAGTAAAGAGAACCTGGAAGATAACTTTTAACAAATCGGGAGTACCGAATACTCTATTTGATAATGATCATTTTTTCGCTTACCGCGAATGCCCCAAAATATCCCAGTGCACCATTGGTTAAGTTTGTGGTTGGGTTGGCCGGTGTGGAAGACGAACCACCAAAACCACCCCCAGTGATAGTACGAAAGGTATTATAATGTGCATATACTTGTTTATCTATACTATAAAGCTTAACACGAATGGTGTCATTCATCTCAAAACGCTCACCATCTGACCGAAAACCATTCAAATTAACTGATTCGTGTTTCCCGTCCGAATATTTATCATTGCGTATTCGGATTGTTTTCTCATCGGGAAACAATTTGTTGTTCCGGTAAACTTCTATTTTATAAAAGTTATCGATACCTACCGGATCGGAATAATTCAGGGTGACCTCATATCCCGCTTTTGATCGAAGCGATTTTTCCATAAACTCAAAGATGAGAGAATCAATAACCACTAAATTTGGCATTGTACTCATTGCCGAATAAGTAATTCCGTCAATCACCACATTTAAAGTATAGGTTGCTCCCTGTATTCCTTGAGTTTGATTCGTCCGGTATTGCCCCGAATCGATTTGTACAAGGGTTTCTTTCATACTATTATTGGTAGTAATCTCAACGTTTGCTTTGGTAACTTTCGGGACAATCCCCGGTTTGAAATAATCTACTGATTTTGTTACCGTTACTTTCCCCGGCACATCCTCATTGGTAATCATACCCTCAATGATGATGCTTTCCGATGATGAATCTAATTTCACATCAATTACATCTTCACATGAATAACACATCACGGCAAGTGAAAATACCCCTATAATTTTCAATACGTTCATGTCTATCAGAATTTAAAATTATAAGTAACAGATGGAATAAATGTGAACAACGATGTTCGAACGGCCTGTGTTTCGTTTGGATTATCCGGGTTTTCACGAAATGTGATGGTGTAGGCATTTCTGCGTCCATACGTATTGTAAACTGAGAAGGTCCAGCTCGATTCGAATTTTTTCGTTTTCTTTCTTATACAAGTAGCTCCAATATCAAGCCTGTGATAATCTGGCATCCGATACCCATTCCGGTTGGTATATTTAGGCACCCACTGATTGTTTTCGTAATATTTCCCATTTGGGAAAGTAACCGCATCACCAGTGTAATAAACCCATGTTGCGGAAAACGACCATTTTTTACCGGCATCGTACATGGCTACCACCGAAACATCGTGACGGCGATCCTGACGAGCCGGAAAAACCTTGTCATCATTAATATCGGCAAATATTCGGTCGGTTCTTGATAGTGTATATCCAACCCAACCCTGCAGTTTTCCGTAGTTTTTCTTTATCAGGAATTCAGCGCCATAGGACTTTCCATTGCCAAAAACTAATTGCGATTCCACATATTTATTAAGCAGGATATCTGCACCATTTTTATAATCAATCAGGTTAGTCATATTCTTGTAATATACTTCAATGGATGTTTCAATCTGATTGTCCTTGAAGTTACGGAAATATCCCAAAGAAACCTGGTCGGATTGTTGCGGCGCAATAATTTTACTGCTTGGGATCCAAATGTCAAACGGGCTGCCCGATGTTGAATTAGACAATAAATGCAGGTATTGGGTATTTCTGGAATAAGATGCTTTTAATGAATTCCTGGGTGATAGTATAAAGTTCGCTGAAACACGCGGCTCTATA
This sequence comes from Bacteroidales bacterium, assembly GCA_025350365.1. Lineage (GTDB taxonomy): Bacteria > Bacteroidota > Bacteroidia > Bacteroidales > JAAUTT01 > JAAUTT01. Next base: position 12,467 of record JANXXY010000401.1, read on the forward strand.
TGACCATAGCTGGTTATTAATTGGTTATTAGAATATGTTTTAGTAGATGTAACATTTCCTTCATCATCAAAGCTGTAAACATCAGTTGCACCCAGTTCCGAAAACATCGAATACCGTAATCCATAATTCACTTTCAGTTGCGAGCCAAATGATTGTTCGTTTTGAACATACAGCCCACTTTCTATTCCCTTCTTCTTTGGTAAAAAAATGCTGTTGAAATTGCTACTTCCGCTTGCAGACAATTCGCCCGGAGCAAAATTATGCTGAATGATGTTGATCCCGAATTTTAATGTATTTTGTGGATTGAGATATAGCTGGTAATCCTGCTTAATATTGAGGTTTTTAATGTTCGATTTAATGCTGTTGCTATTATTTCCGATATTGATAAAATAATCAAAACTACTTGCAATGAATGATGTATTTAAAAATAATTTGTTGTTAAAGATATGGTTCCAACGTATCGTACCAGTTTTATTTCCCCAATTGAAGCCAATTTGCTGACCAAAATTAAATGCATCGCGACCCAAATAACCGGAAATAAATATTCGATCCTTTTCGGTGATCCTGTAGTTTGCTTTCGCATTCAAATCATAAAAATATAAACCTGTTTTATTGAGGGTGCTATCCGGCGATAATTTCAAAAATACATCAGCATAAGTTCTTCTTGCACTTATGATGAACGATCCGCGATCCTTCACTATCGGACCTTCTACAGTTAATCTCGACGAGATAAGTCCAATACCACCTGAAACGCCTATTTTCTTGTTGTTACCATCTTTCATTTTCACATCAAGTACGGAGGATAGTCTGCCACCATATTGTGCCGGCACATCGCCTTTGTATAAGCTAACATCTTTGATGGCATCTGAATTAAATACAGAAAAGAATCCCAGTAGATGAGACGCGTTGTAAACCGGAGCTTCATCAAGCAACACCAGATTTTGATCAGTTGTTCCGCCCCGAACATAAAAACCACTACTACCTTCCCCTGCAGACTTAACGCCAGGCAATAATTGCAATGTCTTCAGAATATCCTGCTCACCAAGCAAAACCGGCAGCGTTCTAATCTTACTAACTTCCAGTCGCTGAACCCCCATTTCAGTAGAGGTAATATTTTTATTCACGGATTCTGCATTTATCACAACCTCTTTAATGTTGGTAGCTTTTTCTGCAAGTTCAATTTTTAATTGCTTATCAGTGTCCAGATGAACTTTTTCTTCCTTATTCTCAAATCCAATACTACTGAAAACTACGGTATAATCGCCATTTGGTAAGGTGATGGAATAAAAACCGTATTGGTTGGATGCTGTACCTGTCTTTAACTCCCTGATAATTACCGATGCCCCAATAATCTCTTCTCCATTTGTCGCGCTTTTAATTGTTCCGCTTATGATATGTTTGGATTGCGCGACGGCAAAGCCAATGGTTAATAACATCACTACCAAAAAACTTTCTATAAATTTGTACATCCTAAAATAAAATTTGCAATAACATTTATCTAATTTTCAATAAGTAACAATAATTAATCCAGTATGTTTAATCTTTGATTTTACTCCAGAAAAATTACCTCCGCATTGGATTATTTGGCTACCCTCAAAGTTTCGTGAAGATTTAAACTTTCCCAAATGTAAACCAAAGTGAAGGAGCCTGAAAGTAAAATATACCATCGTAACTATTTAACCATGAAATAAAGATAACCATCTACCAACGGTTAAAAAATAACCAGTTAAACAACAAAATAAAAAAACCGGAGTTTTTGTTTCACGGGCATTTTAAAAAGAAGAAATCTTACTTTTTTTTCATCTGATAAATTCCAAACCCACAAGCTCCAAGTAATAACATCAATAAAAGGATAGAACTGGCAACGGATACTTTTTCTCCTATTATATATGATGATGGTTCGAAACGGAATTCGATTTTGTGTTCACCAGCCGGAACCGACATTGCCCGAAGCAAATAGTTAGCTGTAAAATACGATGCTATCTTTCCGTCAATATATACATTCCACCCTTTTGGATAATAAATTTCAGAAAAAACTGCCACCTGCACGGTATTCGCTTTGCTCTTATACACCAGTTGATTCGGTTTGTAAGATTCCAATTTAATAGAAGCTGTTGAGTCGTACTTAAATACCTGCACATCTGCCTTATACCGTTCGTTAACCACTGCCGTCGATCGAAGATTCTCCTTTCCAAGAGACAACATTTCATCGTTGGCGCTCGATTCAAATTTCACCTCTTTCACAAACCAACAATTGCCATTGGTAGTATTATTAGCTAAAGGAGGTGTATTTTGCGAATAAATAATATATTTGGTATTCAACATATTCAATACCGGTAAACTATCGCGTAGCAACATGTTTAATCGTTCATTGGTAATAGTGCTGTCGCGTAAACTGTTTTCGATGGTTTGAAGTTCGCCAAACAGGTAAAAACCTATGAGTTCGTCGTATTTCTTTAGTTTTGCACCGTGGTATCCGCCAATAGACTTATGATAATAAGATATTTCGCCATTGCTAAATGGATTCTCACGAGTAAAAACACGGTAATCTGTGGCAAAGCCTAGTTCTCTGAATGTAAGCTTTTCTTTCTCGATATCAACATTCTTTTCTTTGGTTTTCGTTAAGGCCTCACTCACTGCAACCTCAATCTTTTTACCTAATTCAGGATTGTTTTGTACCTCGTTATTCAATATAAAATTATCGGCGACAGAAGCCCGGTATGGGTTGCCGGATCGCTGTTTTTCAACCCACATTTTGTATCCCTTCCCTGCATTATCGTTATTCAGGTAACGTTTGTCAACAATCCATAAATCCAACAAAACCAAAATGCCCAGGGTAACAATAAAATAATTCTTTTTAACTTTTCCGGCCACGAAAAAATAAATCAATCCGCTAATAAACAGAGTAAAAAAAAGACTTCGCATCACATCTTTTTTGAAGATGGCTATACGGGCATTTTCTAATTCGGAAACAAACATATTAAACTGATTCAGATATTCCTGGTTGCCTTTAGATGCTGAAAGTTGGTTACTAAAGCTCTGTGCTTCCGCCGAACTCTGAAAATCAAAAAAAGTGGATGGCAAAATATAAAACAACACTAATAAACCATTTACTGCCAATAAGGTGTATAATAATTTCTTTTTATTGATTTGGGTTTCAAACATCTCCTTAACAAATAATAGTCCAATAAATGGAAATGATATCTGTAATAAAATCATTATCATTTTAGTATCCCTAAATTTATTAAACCAGGGAAAATGCTCAATGAAATACTGAAGAATGCTGCCGTATTTCCATGATAATAATACAGCTAGTGCTGAGGCTCCTAAAAAGGCCCATTTAATCGGATCTCTGATAAATACCATCCCGAGGATAAAAAGAAGGAAAATAGAAGCCCCAAAATAAAAGGCGCCACCTGAACTGGCTTGCTCACCCCAGTAGGAAGGATATTGCGCTATATACTCCCGAAACTGGGGGTTCACATCTTTCATTATCTCTTTTTTATTGCCAATGTAGTTGTTAGCTCCGCCTTTCACATCGGGGATAACAGCTGACCAAACTTCGCCATAACCCATACTATATTGTGTGATATAGTTTGCCTCAAGTGCATCTATCGGCGCTTCTTTCTGAGCCAAAGCAGAACGGGATGAAATGGTTAGCTCTGATTTACCACGGGTTGAATATTTTCCATACTCATAGGTAGTGTACAAATTAGAAAACGAAGGGAGAATTCCGATAATAGCCGCAGCAAACAGTACAAGCGATGTTTTAGTAAATTTTAAGTATAGTTTATTCTTTACATGAATAATAAGTTCCACAATCACAATCGCCCCAATAAGAAACAGGCTGTAATAAGTCATTTGTAAGTGGTTGGCCGAAATTTGCAGGCAAAGGAAAAAGCTGAGTAAAATTGCTCCCATCCATAGGTTCTTCCGATATGCCAGCAGAATACTTCCAATCACCATTGGTAATAAGGCAATTGCATGTACCTTTGAATTATGTCCTGTTCCCAGATAAAGCATATTGATGGAGGCAAACCCAAAAGCAATAGCGCCAATGATACTCAACCAAGGACTTACTCCAAAACATAAAAGCAAAATGTAAAAGGATATCATGGCTAAAACAACATATCCAATAGGCCTATACAGTGGTTTTAAAATCAGGATGTTTTCAATAGGCGTTACATAATTCGGATGAATTGTGGAGATTTGATAAGTCGGCATGCCTCCAAACATCGAATTGGTCCATAATGGTTCGGAACCAAATTTCTCACGATAATCTGCAGTTTCCTTACTTGCACCAATAAATTGATCTGTATCACTCTGATGCAATTGGTAACCCTCCAATTGCGGATAAAAATATGTTGCGGCAATAACAATAAACATCACAACCGCAATCACATGCGGTACAAGACTTTTTAATTTATCCAGCATAAAAATAGTTTTGAGGGATTTGGTTAGTTATTTATTTCTTCAAAATCGACGTAATCACCTGTATTTTTTGAAATTTTTTTCTTACTGTCCGATGGGGTATCGATAGTAACTTCGCCCTCGCGACGTGGCGTTGGATTATTATCTGTTGTTGCGTTACGATTCATATGGGAAACTTTTTTCTCAACAAAATTCCCAAGCAGAATTGGAAATACATACCGCGAAAGAAACCGGATAACAATATATACGGTAGCGAATATTAAGAGTGTTCTGAATAATCCAACCATGACTAGTGAAAATTTCCGCTAAGGTATTGATTTTTTATCAATCCTCAATTTCAAGTAAAGGTTTGTCTTTATAAATATTGCTATGGCGCACACTTCCAAACATCAGATTGAATCCCATTCGGAAATTAACGTTCCTGGCATAGGCAGGTATAGGGTATCCGGCCTTTACTTTGTTATAATAGATGGGAATGCGGTCACTCATTAAATACCAATTGAAAGGCCCTGCTTTAAACGACAATCCTAACCCAAGATTATCATATACTCCGTCAGCAATCGTATAACTGAATGAAGTGCTGAACGCCTCGCCGGGACTGAGATTAACCGATAAAGTGTACTGCGAACGAATGGCTTTATCAAGCAATTGAAATCGTGTCAAAAACCCGACGCCCACACCGCGAACAAGCTGCAAGTGAGCGCCCACATAAAGTTTACCCGACAATGATGTCATATAAGATTCGTGATCCGTTTCAAACGAGTATAGTTTTTTTAATGAGTCAACCAGCGCTTTGGCCATTTTGCCAGAATCGGATAGTGAAATAGGTAACCCGCGAAAATCATAATTGCCCGAAGTGGAAAAATTGTTCAGGTTGTTATTCCACTGGATAAACCCCAAATCAATAATACTGGCCGATATACTTAACATTTCTTCGGGTTTTAAAATAACGCCAATATCAAGTGCGGCACCCACATTCCTTCTATTCATAACAATTTTCCGGGTATCGTTCCAGTCTCCGGATTTTATACTATCGATATTTACCTTTCCATCCTTATCATACCCAATTGTTAAATTTGGGATAGACGTGTTGATATCAATTGCCACAGATGTTTTCCATACATCCGGGCCGGTTTGAGGGAAAGTAATGCTTGACGATTTGCTGCTGATATTTGCTTTCCCAAAAAGCAACTTTCCACGGATACCAAAAGTTAACCTCTCATTAATTTCATGAGAAATTCCTATGGCATACTCACGAAACCAAATAGCATTCAACCCAATTCCATCAAAATTAAAGGAGTTATTTCCTGCCGTGGATTGATTGAAGTTTATGCCTAATTTTATTAAATCGTAAGGTATATTTCCTCTGGCTTCGACACGGTCAGCTGCTGAAAAGGAGAAATAATTTTTATTGATCCGTAACCCAAACGACAACCAGTCCAAACGACCATCCGAATAAATATAGTTATTCTTCTTCAGTTTTCCCAAAAAGTCAACCCTATCCTTATCACTTTGCAGCGGTCGATAATAAAGAGAGTCGGTAACAGGCTTGTATAAGTAAACATCGTTAAACCCAACTGCTGTGTTACCGCCATTAATTTCTATGGAGGAAAGTCCCGGCAGCCCAAAATAAAAACCGCATTTGGGCTGAGTAGCAGGATTGAGCTGGTTCGATTGAGGAATCCGATCCATAAAATACATGGTATTATTTTGCTGAGCCTCAATGTGTACCAAAAACACCATCGCCAATAGCAATAATGAGGTAAACCGGGATATCCTTAATTTGATGTCGCTCATAGTCCGCAGCATTTTATATTAAAATTGTTTTAATGATTTTATCTTCAACTCCGTTTGAAAACCCAATGAAACATCCAGCCGATATTGAGAATAGAATTTCACAAATGTTTGCCCGTTATTAGTCGTATTAACAATAGCTTGTACCAATGCATGCTTCACCTTTTGAAGCGGCTTTATCCTTGTATTGTCATAAACAATATCTAGAATATTCACTCCCGGCTTATTCACCAATCCATTCAAATCAATCTCTCCCGATTTTATAATAGGTTGTTGATTTGAAAGAAATATCGTGTCTATATGTACAAATTTATCATCCGTTAAAATAACCTGCAGCTTTACATCGAAAGGCATGTAATTTGAAAAAACACCATGTATTAACAATTTGTCTATCATACTAACGTCACTAATGATAGAGTCAATTTTCATTTTGAGTGTATCCCTCATTTCATATTTCCCGGCTTTCAAAAACATGGGCAGTTGTAATTCAAAATCAATATTAAGGTGGCTGGAGTCAGTTACAAAATTTGTAACATTCGGTAATTTCCCTTTTGGATTTACAGTACAAACCATGTTATAAAATAAATAAGCCGGATTTGTAGCTATTCCTAAGTCTAATTTACTGTTTGTTTTATCAATTCGTAAGGTATCAAAAGCTGACTTTCCAACTTGAACAGGATATCGAAAATCAAAAGTTTTGACTGATGGGGCTAATGCCAGATCAAAAAATGTAGTGGTATTTTTATCACTTGTATTCACCTTATTTAGTATAATTTGTAATGGAGTACCGAATGAATTAGCAGAATACAGCCTGATTCGCGGATCGGCAAAAATCACATTTAGATTGCTGGTATTGCCAAAAATATTTAGTTTTAGAACATCGCTGATATTTAGCGCTTCGTATTTTCCAAGATATCCAAAAAGTGACCGGAAAGTTATTTTTTTTAAGGATACATTAACACTAACCTGACCAGATATAGGTTGTTTTTTATTGACTAAGGCAATTTCAAAATTAATTGGTATGCGATTGGGTACACCACCAATTTTAGTTATAAGCTTATAATCCTTGATGTCACTGGTAAGAGTGACGTTAAAAGTTCCATCTGCTTTATCAATGGGAACTAACTGACTAAATGCCGTTCCATCTTTTGTGAGGGATGGAAGTATCACCTTAGCCATGCCTGTATAATGAAATGTCGATTGTATCGTAAGTACTATATCGCCACTCTTAAAAAACAAGCTGTCAATCTCTTCACTATTGTTTACCTTTAGATTATAAGTCTGACTCTGTTTAAGAGAAATGGTATCACTACCTGGGATAATGACACTAAATAGGTTTTGGGCAAATGTTACCGGATAACTTTGGTCAGGAATGGAAAGAAGATTTGTGGCATTTTTTATCTCGGAAGGTAACAAAGAGTTACGGTAAGCCAGATACAATAAACCATCAGGATAGGCCTTAATTACACCACCCGAATCTCTCGATTCAATAATATCTTTCAAACTAAGGGAACCGTAGGCCAAGGGTGCACCAAGTTTAGGATTCCAGTTTACGCTTGATGATACCTTGTTCATATCTATTCTATCTTTTATGCATGAGGCAAAACCCATCATTGCAAATGATAAAACGATGATGTATATATTACGATTGGGAAAGTGTAAAAAATGCATCGTTACTAATTTAAAGTTGTCTATTGTACGGAATAGCTATACAAAAAGTTATTGTTGCTTCCCACAATTAAATTAAGCCTATTTTCCGCATTGCTCAAAAGCTTAATCGAAAATTGCGTGGTACCTTTTAGTGGAAAACCCTTTTCCATTTTACCGTCTAATTTATAAAGATAAATCTTTTCATCGTCGTTGGTAACAATTCCAACATCAAATTTGTTGGTTGCAAACTCATAAAATACGGGGCGAAATGAAATTGGTTTTTGTGTAGTAATGGTTGTCAACAACTTATTGTTTTGAGTAACTATTTTTAACTGATTGCCCGACGTAAAAATAAATTCTTTTACTCCGTCGGCATTAATATCATAAACATCAAAGTAATGATTTGCGGGAAACTTTCCAAAATCAACCATTTTATCAGTGCCATCCATTCCAATTAGATATACCTTCCCGTCCATATCAGTGAGAGCAAAGCAGGCTTCTTTCAGTGATTTTGAATTAATAAGGGCTACTTTACAATTTCCCGACACTTTAAATTTGGTTTTGGTATTAATAACAATATTCCCTTTTCGATCAACTACATATAATTTGTTTTTGTCGGTAAAAGTCAAAAAATCCTTCCCTTCAATTCGAAAATGCTGCATTTGCTGACTAACTTCACTTTCAGTTTTTCCAAAATTCCACCCGTTAATTGGTTTGCCATCTTTATCAAGCGCCATCACACTATGGTCGTTGTAAGCAATAAAGAAGCGATAGTTTCGGTCGTTTTCGTAATCAAAAACTGCAACACCATTGGTTGCCACAGCCGGTAAAGTGACAGGATATTTTTCAACAAATTTACCCTTCCGGTCAATCAGTATCAATTGCTTACCAGTATTGAAAAGCAGCTGAAGTTTACCATTCTTATAATAATCAATTAATACGACATCACTAATAATATGGCCACTAATCTTAACTTTCCATAAAACTTTACCTGATTTATCCATCAGATAGATTTGGTTTTTATCGTCCTGAACAAATATTTCTAACTCGCCTCCATTTTTAAGAAAAACTGGCTTAATAACCGGCTTCCCATCAAGTGGGATTTCTATCATATTGCCATTTGCAGGTCGATTTGACACCTTAGTTTTTTCAGGTTTATCCATTTGCAAACCGGAGCTTTGTGGTGAATATCTGATAAATATATTATTATAAATCAGTCCGTTATTAGAAATATTAAATTGATAAACAAAGGTATTAAATCTGTTGAAATGGGCTTGTTGCTGATCCAGCACATCAATAATATCCTTTTTTAGAAAATTACCATAGAAACTGCCTGAAAGTGCCGGTTTGTTGTAAAAGAAAAAATTGGTTTGCGTAGAGAAATATTCGGAGAAGTTGATAAAATCAGGATCAGATCCCAATGTATTATTTTCTGTAACAGCATTCGCAAATTTATTCAATGCGTCTACATTATTTCCAAATATCAGGTAGTTATCTACAACAGTACAAACTTTATTATCGCCCAACGAAAACATATTACCAAAAACCAACGCTGGAATATTTCCGAACGGTAATGAATAGATTTTCCTCACGAGATCGTTATTCTTATAATTTGTTAATAACGAGGCCGGTTTTATTCCTGTTTTATTGCCATACTCGGTAATAAAATCATAAAGCATTTTGTGAGCCTCATCGTTACCCTTTGTCTGCATTACAGTAAAGGACTGATTGGTTATCGAATCCAGCGTCTCTCCTAAAAAGACAGTGCCAATCTCATGTTCAAATACTGAATGCAGGTTACCGATCAAATCAATGTTAAAATCAGTTTTTAATGCCTGTAGTTTAGCTCTATAATTTTGAATATCACCATGCACCTCCTGAAAAAGCTCGTAATCTTTTATATATTGGTCGAAATCGCTAATCCCCAAAGCAGCAAATGTGTTGGTAGCCGTTGGTATTTTGTTGAAAATGTCAAGTTTTACGGGTTTTTGATTCTTAAAAAGTGACTCTATACTTGGATTAGAGGAATTAGCAAATGAAAAGCCATTGAAAATTAATGTACCCGGCTTGGGATTGAGGTCAAGTTCAATCCATTTCCCAAAGTTCTTAGCAAAATCGATACTTTTACGATATTTCGAATGAATTAATTTCATTCCCAATTTAGGAAACTGGTCAAAATTAAAGTAGATATTCAACAATGAATTTTTACCAGCTGTCTTCATCGTTTCACTCAACTCGATGTTATTACTAATTAATTCAGTTGAGTTAAGCTGACGAACAGCATCTTCGAGTAAAATTGCCGATTGGCAAATCATTACTATTCCATTACAATGCGCATAAGAAAAGTTGGTGTATTTGTGTTCAGGAAATGTAATGTCATGAATTTCAGCTTGCTCGTAATTTCTGGTAACATGTTCAAACATTATCCCTTTATATTCAAGAATCTGTTTATTTAACTGCCTGAAGTCTTTATCGGAAATAAGTCTGAAATAATAAATCAGTTGTATATCATCTTTCCCTGTAGGATGCCCTGATATAAGAACCATCTGTTTTTGAGATAAAAGCATGTTAAGAGATCCGTTTGATTTCCGCAGAGAATCCAAAAAATCCACTTGTACTTTTAGTTTATTAAACAATGGGAAATTGGAAATTTCTTTCCACAATGGATTTCCGGCAATCAGATTATCGTGGAATTCATCATAATTTTTAATTTCAATCATCACCGCAGCATCCAAAGGTACTGCACGATAAAGAGATTCGGCAATAGGCTCGTGCTCTCTGATAAAATAAAAAACTGAAATAGAAATAACAATGATGGCTATAAATATTCCAAAAATTATTCGTTTTGTCATAAAAAATGTGTCACTTTTTATTACCTCTAAATCCCCTAAAAGGAAATTTTATGCATTTTGAATTTCTGTGTTTTCCTTTTGGGGGTAAAAGTAAAAAAACATTAAAAATTCAGAAAAATTAATTTTTTGAAGTATCTTCAAAATTAGAAAATTAAATCTATTGCATTAGAAATAGTTATCAACAAAATTGTCATTTATGAATAAGTGTGCCAGGTGTTTTATAATTTAGCCGGATATTGATACCCAAATGGATAAAATTGGACCAAAAATTCACGACAGCTGGAAGGAAGTTTTGAAAGACGAATTTCAAAAACCTTATTTCTCTGATTTAAAGAAATTTTTAGTTGATCAAAGAGCCATAAATACCATTTATCCTCCTGGAAATATGATTTTTAATGCTTTCGACAAAACTCCTTTCACCGAGGTGAAAGTGGTTATTCTGGGTCAAGATCCATATCATGGTCCCGGGCAAGCACATGGCTTATGCTTTTCAGTACCTAAGGGAATTACTCCACCTCCTTCGCTGATGAATATTTTTAAAGAAATAAAACAAGATATTGGTTCGGACATACCTAGCAATGGAAATCTTGAAAGATGGGCGGAACAGGGTGTTTTATTGCTTAATGCAACGCTGACTGTGATGGCAAATCAGCCCCTTTCCCATCAAAATAGAGGATGGGAAACATTTACCGATCGGGTGATCGAATTATTGTCTCTACAAAAAAAGGGATTGGTTTTTTTACTTTGGGGACGAAATGCCAAAGCGAAAGAACCGCTGATTGACGACTCAAAACATTTCATACTAAAAGCAGCACATCCTTCGCCTTTCTCAGCTTACAGCGGTTTTTTCGGATGTAAGCACTTTTCAAAAACAAATGAGCTATTAGAACAACAATCCATCACACCCATTGATTGGTAATGATTATTAGCTTTTTACCCCTTTAACAGTATTTCGGTAATTTTTCAACTTCTGCATTTTTAATAAATGTAATACATAGAAATACATAGAAATACATAGAAATACATAGAAATAAAGAAATATTTCACTATATATCTAAGTATTTCATTTTAAGAATATTGCTGGAAATTTACCGAAGTGTTAATCACTGTTACCGACTAATATTAATAGTTGATATGAGATTCTTCGCTTCACTTCGTTACGCTCAGAATGACATGGATTTAGTATTTTAAGGAGC
>JANXXY010000402.1 GCA_025350365.1 Bacteroidales bacterium
CCTCCTTAAAAAAGAAGGGCTAACTTGTGCAGTAGTTTAGTTATAGCCCTTTTTTAAGGGTTTGGGGTTAATAGAAAAATTCTTAATTAAAAAACATTCGGTTATAAATTATTATCATACTAAAACTATAAATTATGAAGACTACTCATTTCATTTTCCTTGGGATCATTGGCATATTGTTAGTAAACTGTAAAACCAATGAAAACAATCGTGCGGCAATCCTGGCAAAGACCGACTCACTTGAAAAATTGGCGAATTCATATACCGACCAACACGATAAAAATGAACTCAATAAACGCATGGTAGTGGCGTTTTATCAGAAATTTTTTGGTGACAAGGATATCTCTGCAGCTGATTTATACTTGGGCGACACTTATGTTCAACATAATCCCGGAGCTGCTAATGGTAGGGAAGCATTAAAAAATTTGGTAGAGCCACTGTTTAAAAATGCACCAAAAACTAAGGTTGATATAAGACGAGTTGCTGCCGATGGCGATTTGGTTTGGCTTCATATTAAAGGCAATTTTGGAGGAAAAGAAGTCTCGATTGTAGATATTTTTCGTATTGAAAATGAAAAAATTGTGGAACATTGGGATGTCATTCAGGCTGTTCCTACAAAATCGGCAAACGAGAATACTATGTTTTAGTGGTTTTTCTTTCCGGAAATGTGTGAATGATGTAATTTCTTTCCAATATTTTGTAACGCTTTCCCTTGCAAGGCTACCTAACTTTACTTTGTAAAAATTCTTTTACAAACAAATAAGAATAAATATGAATACAAATAAAAACCTAAAGAAAAATAAGAGTGAAAATAGTAACCAGTCAGATTCAAAAACAAATGAGGATTTCAACAAACAAAAACCTTTAGCTAAAGATTTTAATCATAATAGATACAATCCGAACACAGAAGTGCCACTCTTAGGAGGCGATGATAAAGAAATTAATGAGGATATAACTATGAACAGGACGAAAGATAAGGATCACAAGGCTAAAAAAAAGCTAGCTAATGAAAAAAGAATAAAAGAAAGAGATTCCGAAACCATAACAGAAAATTCCCATCCATAACAAGTGAACTTACGTTACGCTTGTAATTATGAGTTTGGGTTTAAGACAATAATTCAAAAGCCACCAGCTCAAGAGCTGGTGGCTTCATCTGACGAGATTTATCTACTGCATCTTCTCCATTGGGTTAACGTCCGTATTCCATATTTCGAGTTTTACTTTTAGTGATCCATCACCTTGTTTTTCCCAAATAGTTAAATATTTTCCATGATCCTTTATTGGGTCTGTTTGACCTGGAATGGAAAGTGTCATCATATATTTACCGATTTCGGTAATTGTTTTATCACAACTCATAACCTTTACCGTTGTCGTTTCAAATGAGGTCACTTTCATACCCGATTTCATCATATCCTCGTTCGACTTTTTAATGGCTTCTTTCCCTTCAAGCATTTTCCCATTGTTAGGCATGGAAATTGCATCCGGCAAATAAAAACTAATACTTTTTTCAGTATTTCCTGACAACATAGCCGATCCCATTTCCTTGTTAAGATTTTCGATTTTCGATTTTAGTTCATCGTTGGATTGCGACTTTACATTTGTTGCCATAATCAGAACAAAGCACAATACACACAATGATTTTAAAATTTCAATTTTCATAAGGTTAATTTTTAGAGATTTATAGAATGAATATATTTTACGATAACAGAAACACCAATTTTATTTTATTGTTTAATTGGACTCATTAATTGTTTAGAGAAGGATAATATAATTAGTTTGTTATTATCCGATACCTCCCCATAAGCAGCAATTGCAAGGCGTTTGAAATAAGACCCTGGATGAGCCAGAGGCTATAACATGTCTTAAAGTTGATCCTTATCAATACCTGCCTGTTTAAGGATAGCATACAATGTGCCTTTGGCTAAATCCTTATTATGCATGGACACAACGGTAATTTTACCAGTTACCGGATGTTATAATAATGATGACTTCCGTGAATACGTTTTAATACAAAAACTTTTCTTTCAATAATTTTTATGAGTTCTTTCGGCGTTAGCGAAGGGATATTGCTCCTGGATTAAGAGCCTAAAGTTAAAGAATATTCCAGTGTACCATTGTCATCGGGAACCGCTTCCCCTTGTTCCTTCAATACTTCAATATAACCTTCTATGGCTTCTTTGGACATTTCAATCGCGAGGTCAATGTTGTCTCCATAAGTAATGCATCCGGGCAAGGACGGTACATTAACAGTATATCCTCCTTCTGATTCATGTGTAAGTAAAATACGATAGGTATGCATGATATTTATGTTTATCAGGTTATCAGGTTATAAGTTCATTGTAATTCAATAAAGCCCAAATTTTTCGGGGATCTTCTTATTAATGACTTCCTATAGTTTTGCGATTTCAGCTGAAGTGTGGTGAATTTTCTTCAATCTGCATATACAAAGATATGCGTTAGTTTTTTAAAACAATCTTCCAAACATCTTTTTCACAATGATGGTTTTACTATCTTTAAAAGACCAAACTTTATAGGAACATGTCTATTAATCCCAACATTATTGACCCCGAGAAGTTTTTCTTCAACGAAACTGCATTTAATCTTTTGATGCAAAAACGCATTAATCGGGTTTTGCTTATCTGTAGTAGCTACGATGCTTACATGCTGGAAGAAGATGGGCGTATCGACGAGCAGATATTTAACGAATATGTGTCGCTCAATCTTCGTCAGCCACCCAGTTTTGTTCATACCGATTCGGCCAAAAAGGCGTTTCAGATTCTCGAATCACAAAAGATCGATCTGGTTATTGAGATGTTAAGTATACCTGATATCGACACTTTTGCTTTGGCGCATCAGATAAAGTCAAAATACACAACTATACCTATTGTAGTATTGACCCATTTCTCCAGAGAAGTGTCAATGAAACTTAAAAACGAAGATATTAGTGCCGTTGATTACGTTTTTTGCTGGTTGGGAAATGCCGATTTACTTCTTGCCATTATCAAATTGGTGGAAGATAGAATGAATGCTGAGTTTGATGTTGAAAATGTTGGTGTGCAAACCATTTTATTGGTGGAGGATTCAATTCGCTTTATCTCGGTATATCTGCCTAATCTTTATAAAATAATATTTAAGCAGAGCCAGGAATTCAGAAAGGAAGCATTGAATGAACATCAGCGGATGTTACGTATGCGTGGAAGGCCTAAAATACTTATGGCCACCACTTACAACGAAGCTTTGACGCTTTACCAGAAATACAAGCATAGCATATTGGGAATCATTTCCGACATCACTATTAAAGAAGATTTTAATAAACCTGAGAAAATAAGAGGCGGAGTGCAATTGTGTAAATTAGTGAGGGATGAAGATCAGTTTGTGCCATTCGTATTTCAATCGTCCGACATTGAAAACGAAAGGTTTGCGCAGGAACTGGGAGTTGGTTTTATTCACAAGGGTTCAAAAACACTTTCCATCGACCTTAAAAATTACATCGTAAGCAGCTTTGGGTTTGGCGATTTCGTTTTTCGGGATCCGGCAACACGCCGCGAAATTGCCCGTGCAAGCGACCTGGTTTCGTTTCAGTATCATATCCATAAAATTCCCGACGAGTCATTAGTGTATCATTCCTCCCGTAACGAAATCTCCAAATGGCTTAATGCACGATCGCTTTTTCCGATAGCACAATTGTTTAAACAGCTTAGGCTTGAAGATTTAGGCAGCCTCAGCGAAGGTCGTGACTATATTTATAAAGCCATTGCAAATTACCGGTTAAGCCGGGCCCGCGGTGTTATAGCAAAATTTAACCGGGAGAACTTCGATGAATACCTCGTTTTTTCGAGAATAGGTGAAGGTTCTGTTGGCGGTAAAGCACGTGGGCTTATTTTTTTAAGTTCATTGATAAAGAAATATAAATTTTATACCACTTTTCCTGATATTGACATTTCGGTTCCACGCAGTGTAGTATTAACTACCGACGTATTCGAGGAGTTTATGGATATCAATAATCTTTATCAGGTGGGGCATTCCAATCTTCCCGACGAAGAAATTTTCAGGCGGTTTGTTGAATCACCCTTGCCTTCACGTCTTCAGGAAGATTTACTGGCATTTGTAAAGTATATTAAAAATCCTATCGCCGTGAGGTCGTCAAGTAAGCTGGAGGATTCCATGTATCAGCCCTTTGCAGGAATTTATTCAACATACATGATTCCAACGGTCGAATCCGATCTGGGCAAAACACTGAGATTTTTAACCGATGCCATCAAATCGGTGTATGCCTCGGTATATTTTAAAAGCAGTAAGGCTTACAGGTCGGTTACTTCAAATGTTATTGATGAAGAGAAGATGGGGATTGTGTTACAGGAAGTTTGTGGTAATCGTTATGGCGATCGCTTTTATCCAACATTCTCGGGTGTTGCCCGTTCTTTAAATTTTTATCCTATCAAACCCGAAACGGCGAACGATGGAATTGTAAATATTGCGTTCGGGTTAGGCAAATATGTGGTAGATGGAGGAACTTCGCTTCGTTTTTCACCCAAATATGCAAAAAATATCCTTCAGCTTTCTTCGCCCGAAATGGCATTAAAAGGGACACAGAAGATATTTTATTCTCTTGATTTATCGGGCAATACCTTTGTGCCCACGGTTGACGACAGTGCCAATCTGGTAAAATATAAAATTTCCGATGCAATGTGCGATAATACATTACGGTTTGTTGCATCAACGTACGATTACGAAAATAACATGATCCGCGACGGTCTGGATCATACAGGCCCCAAAGTAGTTGCTTTTTCTAATATTTTAAAATATAACACCTTTCCTCTTGCCGAGATACTTGATTGCATGCTCGAAATTGGGCAACAGGAAATGGGAAGTCCGGTAGAGATTGAATTTGCAGCAAATCTTGATGTGCCTGAAGGAAAGCTCCCTATCTTCAGCTTTTTGCAAATACGCCCTATTGTAATTAACGATCAGCGGGTAACTTTCAATATCGATCATGTATCGGATGCAAATACCATTATTTCATCCAACTCGGCATTGGGGAATGGAATTATAAATAATCTTTTCGATGTAATTTACGTAAAACCCGATTCTTTTAAAGCGTCTGAATCGCTCAAAATTGCAAGTGATTTGGATAGAATAAATTCAGGGTTTTTAACGGAAAAGCGAAATTATATCTTAATTGGTCCGGGCCGATGGGGCTCTAGTGATCCGTGGCTTGGAATTCCAATAAAATGGCCTCAGATTTCCGAAGCCCGCATCATCGTTGAGTCGGGTTTAGACACTTACCGTATTGATCCAAGCCAGGGAACACACTTTTTTCAGAACCTGACATCGTTTCGTGTGGGGTATTTTACAATAAATCCATACTCCCACGACGGTTATTATGATATTGATTTTTTGAAGTCACAAACACCCCTTTATGAGGATGAGCATATCTGTCATGTTCGATTCGATTCACCACTACTGGTTTATATCGATGGACGTAAAAACAAAGGAGTGATCCTTAAACCAAACATTACACTTTAACCTTGCATTAAACATAATTGTCGATGAATAAAATCATATATTTATGATAAGCAAGATGATACTTTTAGGGAAAAACAATATTTTAGAACCAAGATTCAAGAAACAAAAACTTCTTTTTACTACTTGATTCTTACCAATTGATAATTAATATTTTAAACACAAAATATGGATATTAAAAAAGTTTTGAGTGATCTTGAAAAACGCAATCCCGGAGAAACAGAATTTTTACAGGCTGTTAGGGAAGTGTTGGAATCAATTATAGATGTATATAATGCAAACCCTCAGTTCGAAGCAGCGAATATCATAGAACGTTTAGTTGAACCCGACAGGGTACTTATGTTTAAAGTGCCCTGGATGGACGATCGTGGACAGGTTAATGTTAATCGTGGATTTCGAATACAGTTTAACAATGCCATTGGTCCTTACAAAGGTGGCTTGCGGTTTCACCCAAGTGTAAATCTGAGCATTTTGAAGTTTCTGGGCTTTGAACAGATTTTTAAAAACAGTTTAACTTCTCTTCCAATGGGTGGAGCAAAAGGAGGTTCGGATTTCAATCCAAAAGGCAAATCCAATAATGAAATCATGAGGTTTTGCCAGTCGTTTATGTTAGAACTCTGGAGGGTGATTGGTGCGGAAGTTGATGTTCCTGCCGGAGATATTGGCACGGGCGGACGTGAAATCGGCTTTTTGTACGGGATGTATAAGAAATTGACACATGAGCATACCGGTGTAATCACGGGCAAAGGTATTGACTGGGGTGGAAGCTTGATTCGCCCTGAAGCAACAGGTTATGGAGTGGTATATTTTACCAGTGAAATGTTAAACGCCCGTGGGGAATCCTTAAAAGGGAAGACTGTTGCAGTTTCGGGTTTTGGCAATGTGGCTTGGGGTGCTGTAAAAAAAGCAACTGAATTAGGTGCGAAAGTAGTTACTCTTTCAGGGCCTGATGGTTATATATTTGATCCGGAAGGAATATCAGGCGCTAAGATTGATTACATGCTTGAATTACGCGGAAGCAACGAGGATATTGTTAAACCTTATGCAGATGAGTTTTCGAACTCCAAATTTGTTGAAGGAAAACATCCATGGGAAGTAAAGTGCGATATTGCTTTGCCCTGTGCAACTCAGAATGAATTAAATAAGGAAGATGCGGAAAGTCTCGTTCGTAATGGCTGTATTTGTGTTTGCGAAGGAGCGAATATGCCATCAACACCCGAAGCCATAGAAGTAATTCAGAGGAACAAAATTTTGTTCTCACCCGGTAAAGCATCAAATGCCGGTGGTGTGGCAACGTCCGGTCTTGAAATGACCCAGAATTCAATGAAGTTAAACTGGCCTCGTGAGGAGGTCGATACTCGTCTGCACCAGATTATGCGAAATATCCATTCGTCCTGTTTGAAATATGGTAAACGGCCTGACGGATATGTGGATTATGTAAAAGGAGCAAACATTGCCGGGTTCCTTAAGGTAGCAAACGCTATGCTCGATCAGGGTGTTATATAGGATAAAAAAATGAAATACGTTGAAATACAATTGAAATAAATGGAAATACGTTGAAATAATTAGAAATATATCGAAATAAAAAAATAGAGGTACATTGTTAACCAAATAAATCAGGTTGGAGTACCTTATATTTCTTTAATAACTTTAATAGAAAAAATAATCACACTAAACAACCTTATTACCTTATTATAGATTCAATTGGTTAATATATAAGGTAATAAGGGTGAATGTGTCACGTATGGAATTTTACTAAGGTTAAAAACCATTGTGACGATATTTTGGTAGTTTAATAATTAAACTCTCCATCCCAAGTCCCATCGGGACGGCATTATGGTAGTAAAACAAACACCCCTCCCCAGTTTTAAGTCCCATCAGGACGGCATTATGGTAGCAACCATCAGGACGGCATTATGGTAGCAACCATCGGAACGGCATTATGGTAGCAACCATCGGAACGATACATTTTTATTGACATTAAAATATATTCAGTAGTCACTGATGAAAATGTACTAAAAAAAGCCTAACACTAATTAAACCTTTTTCAAAGTTTTAAGTCAAAGCATTACAAAAACAATCATTAAAAACATATCATTATGAAAAAGTTTTTTATTATTACTTCGGCATTATTTGCAATGGCAATTGTAAATGAATTATCAGCACAAGTAGCAACACCTAAAGTTCGTCAACGCCAGGCAAACCAGCAGGAACGTATTCAGGAAGGTCGCCAAAATGGCGAGTTAACTAAAAAGGAAACAGCCAGACTTGAAGGTCAACAGGCAAAAATACAACATGATAAAAAAGTAGCTAAGTCCGATGGTGTTGTTACACCTGCAGAAAGAAAAAAACTAAATCGTGAACAAAACCGCGCCAGCCGCAATATTAATCGCCAAAAACACGATACTCAGGAAAAGCAATAGCATCTAAAAAAGTAATAAGAACTCCGGTAATTCGGAGTTTTTTGTTGTTTATAGCTTGTATTTCTTCTAAAATACCGGAACTTATAATCCCTTTAAATGTTAAAAAAACAGTTTATATAGCACGACTAATCCACATACTATAATAAAAACGCCCATAATCTTGTTGAGCCACCAGATATTTTTTAGCCTGATTTTGTTTCTAAACTTACTGATTACAAGGCTTAATATATACCACCAGGCAAGAGCTCCAACAAAAACTCCACCAATTAGTAAGATACCGGAAAGGTAGTTAGTGTTTTCGTCCATCATACTAAAGCCGGCAAACGATGCAAGGAAGACAAAAAACGGTACTGGGTTTGAGAGAGTAATAAAGAAAACCGAAAGAAATTCACCCATCGGTTTATTTTTTTTATTCCGCTGATTTCGAATTTCTGATGCCGGATTGGTATAAAAGGTTTTTATACCAATGAGTATGATAATGATGGCACCAATTAGCTGGATCCAATATTTTTCGCGATTTATAAAACTTACAATAAAGCCAAATCCCACGCCTGCAAGAATTGCATAAAACGTATCGGCAGCGGCAGCACCAAGTCCGGAGATAAACCCCGATTTTAACCCGCGACTAATGGTTCGTTGAATGCACATTAGTCCAACGGGTCCCAGAGGCACAGAAACCAGAAGGCCAAGAAACAGTCCTTTTAACAAAAAACCAATCAACATTCAATCACATTTTAAATTTCAAAGATAGTAATTCGAAAATAATTCTATCGGTATTTACCATACATCACAGCAAGTTGTAACAAAATTGTTTACTAATTCATTTTGAAAGGTGGATTTATGATTTTTTCAAGTTTATTAATCCAATGAAAATTAGAAATTTGCCTTATTTTTACAGCTTGTTCAAAATATAACAATTAATGTTGAAAGGTGTTCGCTTAATTTATGCCCTTTTCAGTGGAGTTTTGCTAAGTCTTCCATGGAATCAGAGCTTTTCCGGATTGTTTATTCTTTTGGCATTGGTGCCTTTGCTTTTGATAGAAGATCATGCATGTACGAGTTCATTCAAAAAATCGTCGGGGCTGGTGTTTTTATATGCATCGCTTACATTTTTTATTTGGAACGTATTATCAACATGGTGGATTGCCGACGCTTCTGTTGCCGGAGCTATTACTGCAATAATTGTAAATACTTTTTTGTTTTCACTCATATTTTGGTTGTTTCATATAACCCATAAAACTCTGGGTTCCGCTGTTGGTTATTCGTCGTTGATTGTTTACTGTACTGCATTCGAATATTATTATCTAAATGCTGAAATCTCCTGGCCATGGTTAAATTTAGGCAATGCATTCGCAAATAGTTACCCATTGGTGCAGTGGTACGAATATACCGGAACATTGGGTGGGACAGTATGGGCGTTGTTGGTAAATGTATTTCTTTTTCTTTTTCTGAAAAAATTACTTTCCCCTAATAAGGCTAAAGTGAATCGGTATCTCACGGTTTGTTTGATATTGATTATGTTTCCAGTAGGTAGTTCAATATATCTTTATTATACTTATGTTGAAGCTGTTAATCCTTGTTATATTGCACTAATTCAACCAAATTTCAATTCATACAACTGGCAAATCACTACCCGGCAAAAGTGTTCAGCGTTAATTCAATTAGCCGATTCTGTTTCCAACGATTCTACCGATTATATTGTTGCACCCGAAGCATTGATTGAAGGCGATTTATGCGAATCGACTGTCGATAAAAATTGCAGTATTATTACTTTGCGTGACTTTGTTAATTCCAAAAAACGGGCAACTTTGATTCTGGGGGCATTGTCTTACAGAGATTTTTCTCCTAAACAAACAAGGCAGAATAAAGCTAATATAGTTTCATCGCCGGCTGTAAATTACGATCGTTATAATTCGGCTGTACAGATTGATAAGAGCGACAACATTCAGTTTTATCATAAATCGAAATTGGTAGTAGGTATCGAAAAAATGCCTTATCCCAAAGCTTTAAAGTTTCTACAAAACCTGGTGGAGCAATTTGGGGGGTCGTTTGTAAGCTATGGTACACAGGCGAATCGGGGTGTGTTTATGTCGCCAAACCATAAAGCCAGGGTTGCTCCGGTTATTTGCTATGAATCGATTTACGGTGAATTTGTAACGGGATACATTAAAAATGGAGCCAATATTATTTTTATTATTACCAATGATGGATGGTGGGGCAATACCCCTGGATATATGCAACATCTCAGCTATGCCAGACTCCGGGCTATTGAAACCCGAAGAAGTATTGCACGGTCAGCCAGTACAGGCATATCTGCATTTATAAGTCAACGCGGAGATATTGTGGCTGCAACCCAATGGGACGAGCGTACATCCATAAAAGGTTCTGTTAATTTAAACGATGAAAAGACGTTTTATGTGAAGCATGGTGATTATATCGGCAAAATATCATCACTATTATCAATTCTATTTATTACGATTACATTAATATCATATCTTTTTCTTCCCAATAGACTTAAAACTTTTGACATCCATGCAACCCTTTAGGAAACAGTTTGTCATTATAAACGAAAAAAATACGAATTGAGCGCTGCAATAATAGACTTACACCAGGAATTGATTGAACGTTGTAAAGAGGGGAACTCCCGGGCTCAGGAGCAACTTTACCACCAGTATGCTAAGGGCATGTTCAATATTTGCCGGCGAATAACCAATAATCAGGCAGAAGCTGAAGATATATTGCAGGAAGCCTTTTCCGATGCTTTTTACAGACTTAATTCGTTCCGTTTTGAGTCGACATTCGGTGCATGGCTGAAACGAATTGTGGTTAATCATAGCATTAACCATTTGAAAAAGAAACGGGCAGGGTTGGTTCTAATGGATGATTTATCGATGTTCGAAAGCCGACATGATGATAAATTAGAAGAAGACAATGCTGCATTTAATGTTAAACGTATCATGAGAGCTTTTGAAAAATTGCCTGACGGATATAGGGTTATCTTCTCACTTTACCTTCTCGAAGGGTACGATCATACTGAGATTGCTGAAATTCTCGGTATCAGCGAATCGACTTCAAAAAGTCAGTTCCTAAGGGCAAAACAAAAGATTAGAGACATTTTAAATGTGATATAATGGATAAGCTGGAAAATTTTGTAACCAATCACCAAAACGAGTTCGATATTTACGAACCAAGTGAGGGTTTGTGGAAAAAAATTAAGATACCAAAAGTTTCTAAAACAAGTAATTATATCTGGATGTGGAAAGTAGCAGCAATTGTTTTGGTTTTTGGCGCGTCATTCTGGGCACAGAATCATATGACGAATCAAAAGCAGATGATGTCCATGAAAAGCAATAAACCCATTCCGGAAATATTAATACCCGAACTTGCTGAGGCCAATAAATATTATACTGGTCTTATTCAAACCAAGTTAAACGAAGTTCAGTCAGCATTAATTAGTTATCCTGAAATAAAAAAAGATATGCGTCATGAAATGGCGGAACTCGACAGTGTTTATCAAAGTCTTAAAAGCGATTTAAAAGATAATATATCGAATCCCGAAATTATTGATGCCATGATTCAGAATTATCGCCTTAAACTTAACCTATTGGAACAGATACAAACCGAACTTCAGGAACAGAGTGGAAAAAACAACACGAAAAATAAACGTCATGAAACGAGAAAATCCATATAATACAAACTCAAATAATTCTAGGAACTGGTGTATTCACAGCCGGCCTGACAGGCTGGTAATCAGCCATTTTAAATCAAATTATTTTCGGATGAAATCTCAATTTTTATTAATTATATTGATTTTAACTTTAGGATATAAGTGTGTCTCAGCACAAACGTATACCGAAAATAAAAACATACTTAAAAGCTATAAAATATATCCCGGTACCATTCTGGAAATTAATAACAAATATGGTAAAATTGAATTAACCACATGGAATAAGGATTCGGTAAGAATTGAGGCTAACCTTTCAATAAAGGCCAACAGTGCCTCGAAGGTAATGAAATTGCGAAATTCGATCAACTTCGATTTTTCCGCAACTTCTCATTTCATTGTGGCTAAAACGGTGTTCGGAGGATCGACCAACAGCGTGTTTAACGAACTGCGCGATTTGGCTGAATCGATTGTATCAGGCGGGAGCGAGGTAAAGATTGATTATTTAGTTACTACTCCCAAAAATATTAATCTGCGTCTAACAAACAAATATGGCGATGTGTATGCCGATGATATTCAAGGTGATATTCAAATAATAGTTTCCAACGGCGGACTCAAAGCAAACGATATATCGGGTAACGTTTCCATCGATCTCGCTTTTGGCGATGGATATGTAAATAAAATTGATCAGGGCCGACTTACCCTTTCGTATGCTAATTTTTCACTTAAAGAAGCTGGGCGATTGTCCCTTGAAAGCAAATCGTCAAAGCTTACCATTGAAAATATGGAGTCGCTAAAAATACAATCAAAGCGCGACAAGCTGCATTTGGGATCTGTGAAAACCCTGGTTGGCGAATCATATTTTTCTGATGTGGTAGTTTCGAACCTTGTCGAGGAACTGAATATCAACTCGAAGTTCGGGCATCTCACCCTTGATAATATAAAACGGGGGTTTTCATTTATCAACATTACTTCCGAACTCACCGATATGGATTTTTTCTTTGAACGAAACAGTACGTTTCAGTATGATATCACATACTATAAAGATGCTTTTATAAGGTTGCCAAAGGATGCTGTAAAGGCTGAGGAGAAAGCTGCATCCAATGATTTAACCCAAAAGCTGATTTATGGACATATTGGATCTGCTGAAAGTAGTTCAAAGGTGAAAGTAATTGCTTCGAAGAAAGCAATGGTTAATTTATTTATTAAATGATGAGGTCGATGTTCCTAGCTTCCGACTCATAATTCCTAACTTCTGTATTCTATCTTTTTCATCATATTTTGTAAGGATAAATTATAATGTCTAAAAATAAATCAAAACAAACCTTTTAAATAATTCATAATGAAAATAATAAAAGTTATATTCACTGTTCTTTTCTTCTTAGTTGGCTTGTCGGCTTTTGCACAAAATACCGAAGGTGACAATCAGATTCATACGCTTTTTAGCAATAGCTCGCGCAGCTATGGTGGATATGGTGGCATTACTGCACGATATTCGGAACTAGGGTCAGCCCCCGGAGCAGTAGTTGGATTTCGTGGCTGCATGATTGCCGGACATTCCATAGCTGTTGGCTTCGGTGGCAATGGAATTTTCAGTAACTTTAGCTATGACGCAAAACTTGGCAAGGACGCTCTATTGGCAGGTGGTTACGGTGGGTTATATATTGAGCAGGTTATTTTGCCGAAAATGCCAGTGCATATAGCTATACCAGTGATGATTGGCGTTGGAGGCATCTCGTATTCTTTGAACAATAATGATCAGAACTGGCGACATACCAATTATACTGAGAGCAATATTATCGATTCCAAAGCTTTTTTTATCGTTGAACCAGGCGTTGAACTTGAGTTTAATGTGGTGAAATATTTTCGATTGGCAATTGGCGCTTATTATCGGTTTACCAGCGATGTAAATCTGAAGTACGATGATAACACTCCAATTGAAAAACCCGGGTTTTTGCGTGGCTTATCCACCGGAGTGACCCTCAAGTTCGGGAAGTTTTAAAAGTAAGAAACATATTCAAACAGGAAGTCGTCAGAGAGACCTGCCAGGTTTTTAAAACCTGGCAGGTCTGAAAAAACAGAGTTGATAAATTATTAATAATTTATCAGTAGTATCCGAGAAACAATTTGACTTTGAGATTTCTCACTTCATTCGAAATGACAATCATCTATTTATGGTTAGTCGGAGGGGGTGGTTTGCGGCTTTGTCGCAAACCATCTTATTATTTTAGTACGTCAGTAGTAATAAATTATAACAATCTATCCATTATTATAAAAGTTGTTGTAATTTGTTCGGCAATTCAACTATAACTCCTTTTCAAAACCTAGCGGGACTTAACAACTACTAAATATAATGAGATTTAAACTGTTATTAGAGCTTTGCGGTCAAAGCAGAGTTTTACCCATTAACTATCAATACGAATTTTCGTCATGGATTTATAAAACCATACATTTTGGCAATCCCGAATTTGCAGAATGGTTGCATACTCATGGCTATTTGAACGGTAAAAAGCAGTTTAAAGGATTCACCTTTTCGAAGTTAAAACCCGATAAGTACGAGGTTAAGGGAGACCGAATTGAATTACAATCGCATAGTGCTTCGCTGTATGTATCCTTTTATGCCGAAGAAGCGGTAGAACCCTTTATTTTAGGTTTGTTTCGTAACATGGAATTTGGTATTGGCGACAAAATTAGCAAGGTACAATTTAGGGTTGCCAGTATCGAAAAATTACCCGAACCCAAATGGCTGCCTAATATGTCTTTTCGGTTAGTATCCCCGGTCATTATCAGTAAAAAAGAGACTGAAATGTCAAAAAATGCCACTTACCTATCACCCGATGAGCAAGGCTATGCTGAACTTTTCATAAAAAATCTTCTAACAAAATATCTGACCGTAATGGCACAGAAAATCAAAAGTTCGCAATTAATCACATTGGAAAATATACATGGCACAGGAATTACACTAATTGGAAAACCCAAACCTAAATTGGTTAAAATCAAAGTAGGTATGCCTGAAGAAACTTCTTTAAAAGGTTATCTGTTTGACTTTACCATTACAGCTCCTGTTGAAATTATAAAACTTGGGTACTACGCAGGCTTCGGGGAAAAGAATAGTTTGGGTTTTGGATGCGGGGAAATGATTTGAAGAATTGATCAGATCTGCAAGGTTTTTAAAACCTTGCAGATCTCAATAAGATACTATGGAAACTTTAAAACATGGCAAATACTACCACATTTACAACCGTGGTAATAATCGCGAAGATTTGTTTCGATCGCCCGATAATTACCAGCACTTCCTCCGGTTGTACGAGAAATATATTTCTCCGGTAGCCGAGACCTACGCATGGGTGTTGATGAAAAACCATTTTCACTTGTTAGTAAGGGTGAAGGATATTAACGAGTTAGACCTGCCAGGTTTACAAAACCTGGCAGGTCTTGAAAATCTTGGAGGTCTTGGGAATCCTTCCAAACAGTTCTC
>JANXXY010000452.1 GCA_025350365.1 Bacteroidales bacterium
TGGAGCGGGCTACAACCCTTGAATAACCTACTGCCTCGGCAATTTTTTATACCGCGTGTTGTGCTTTCGTGCTTTATTTCCCATTAAAGTCTCTATTTATCAAACTTAATAATTGGTCAGAGAAAAACATTCTTGGCATATTCAACCTTAATACAATTGGAAGATTCTTTCCAACGAACATCAATTTTCTGTCCTCAAAAGTAATTTGAAAAATATTTGAATTTGAAAATTGCTCCCTTGCTAATCTGTTTTTCGCATTTGGATTATGAAGAATAAATAATCCATCTGATAATTCTTCAGGATTTTCCTGAGTCACATCCTGAATTTTATAATATGGCGGTTCGTAATCATTTCGAATAGTCAAGACTCGATTAAATTGAACCTCAGAGTTATTTTCAGAAATCGAAAGAGAAGTCAATTTACCCAAAGTTGTTGTACATGAAAAAACAATAGCTGAAATATGTTCTAGTGATTTATCATTAAACAACCCAATTGGAATAGTTGAATCAGTTCCTGGTTTTATAATTTCTTCAACGACTTCATAATTATTTATAGCTTGATTGAAATATAAACCATAAAGCAATGCTAGTACAGGATAAAAATACTCTCTTCCATAATTAACTTGGTCATAAGAGCTTAAAGCTATAACAAACGGAATATCATCATGAACCCAGTCGCATTTAATATACTTTTCGAGATATTTTTTGCTTTTACTCAAAATGGCATTAGAATTCCTTACAATTGATTCATTTAGTAATTCTTGGAAGTCCTCTTGCAAATGAGGAGGAACTATCATACTTGAAAAATCTTCTGCATTTCTGGTTGATTCTTCTCGACCCTCTTTTTTTATATTTGAAACAACCGCTTCTAGAAAAACTTTGAAAGGTTTATTTATTATAAAATCAGGTCTATCTTTTGAAAAATCAATTTCAAAGTTCATTTTACGAAAAACACTAAAAAGATAGAATTCCCAGAAACTTGAATGAAATGTAGTTTGAAATTCCTTAATTATTTTATTGTCTCTATCAATAAAACCGTCAGTCCAATTGAGTAGTATTTTTCTTTCTCCATCAAGAGCTGGATTGTCTCGAAGCAATTTAAATTTGGGATGCAAATCTTCTTCTGAAACACTTTCAATCTTTTTAAATAAATCTAAATTCATAGTTTGTAGGTTGTTTTCGGTCTTTTTAGCATGAAGCCTAACGTATCAGTATAAACCACTATGGTATATACTGCTATTATATCGACATGCGGTTATACCCCTACAAGTACCGAAATAACTGAAAAATAAAAAATTTCCATATTTATAGTTGTTGGTTTTCATAACTGTTTTAGTTTGTATTTCTTAAACTCTTTTGTTCGTTATTGTTTGTCAAATTTAAATTTTTTGAACAAAATACAACATGTTTCTATTTTTACTTGCTAATTGCCATCCTATCATCACTCATGTGGCACAGAATTTAAAGACCATACCACCATGAATTCGGACTGTTGAATATTTTCCGACATCCGCAAAAGTATATTTCAAGTGATATAACTAAAAAGGTTCCGCATAGCTCTGTGGAAGTCCTGTAAAGGTCTTTGAAAACATAAAACCCTCTGAAGAAATAATCCTCAAAGGGTTTTGTATAACCTCAGATCGTGGTTTACACCAAATCATTTAAGTCTTTCTTACTGTATTTCATATTGTTTGTTCTCCTCTGTATTTTTACCGTTCCGGCATACATAATATAATACATCACCGGAATAAAAATCAATGTCAGGAATGTAGCAAACGAAAGTCCGAAGATAATAGTCCACGCAAGTGGGCCAAAAAATGCCACGTTATCACCACCAAAGTGAATATGAGGTTCAAAGTTTCGAAATAAGCCTACAAAATCAATATTAAAACCGATGGCAAGAGGCACTAACCCTAAAATAGTTGCCGTAGCCGTTAACATTACAGGAGTTATACGAGTTTTACCTGCCTGTATAATCGCATCCCTGGTTTTTAAGCCTCGTTCCTTGAGGATATCTGTAAATTCAACCAACAGAATACCATTTCGTACTACGATACCTGCAAGAGCAACCATACCTAAACCGGTCATCACAATAGAGATAGGCATCCGGGTAAAGATAAATCCTAAAAGTACCCCTATAATACTGAAAACTATTTCTGTGGCAATAATAAATGGTTTACCGATGGAATTGAATTGCGTAATCATGATAAACAAAATGAGACAAATGGATAGTAATCCGGCTTTTCCGAGAAACGCCATCGTCTCAGCCTGATCTTCCTGTTCGCCTGTAATTTTTATATCAACTTGCTCTGTTTTTTCGAAAGTCGGCAATGCCCTTTTTATTTGAGCTATAATTTCATTCGCATTATACCCTGTTAAAACACCGGAAGATATAGTCACTATGCGCTTGGCATTTAATCTGTTTATACCTCCATAGGAATTTAAATATGTTACTTTTGCAACCGCTGAAAGAGGTATTTGGCGAATAGTACCTGAATTCATGTCCATGTACGTAATTTTGGTATTTAATAACCGGTCAATATTCGTACGTTGGTCATACTTATACCTTACCTGAATAGGATATTGATCTTCACCGTCGCGATATTTGGACGCTTCGTTACCGTATATAGCAGTGCGGAGTTCAGTACCAATTTGTCCTGTTGAAATTCCTTCACGATTAGCACGCACCCGATCAATTTCGACGATAAGTTCAGGTTTGTTTCTATCAAAATCACTTTTTAATTCCTCGATACCTGGAATATTAATTGAGTCAAGATATCGAATTAACCTTTCCGAGGTAATTAGTAATTCCTGAAGGTCGTCAGATGTTACTTCTATATTGACCGGCTTACCTGTAGGAGGCCCTCCTGCGGGTTTATCAACCGTAATTTCGGCACCTGCAATATCCTTAACTGCATTGCGAAATTTATCCATATATATACTGGTGCTAATACCTCCACGTTGGGCAAATTCAACAAAATTGACAGTTACCTTACCTTTATTTGATGTTTTTGTTCCGAAATCGAAATTAGTTTCGGATACGCCAACTGCAACATTCGATATCACCGATTCTACAAGTGGATTTTTTTTGCCTATAACCTTTAGTATTCGCTTTTCTACTTCAAAAGTAATGGAATCAGTTAATTTAACATCGGTCCCAACCGGCATTTTTATTAAGGTGTAAATAGCATTGGGTTCCGAACCAGGGAAGAAAACTACTTTGGGAGTAAACATAGCCATGATAAAAAAGGTGAGAAATAATGTTCCCGTAAGCCCATACAATAATTTATACGGCCTGCCTTTTTGTAAAATCCAGGTAAGAAATTGTTCGTATTTGGCAAGTGTTTTTGGAATAATATAATGCTGGAAATGCAAAACTACTTTGTACCCATAAAAATTATGTACAATATATGAAATGGCCATAAAAATAACAAGGTTTGCAAACGCATGCCAACCCATTAAATGGCAAATAGCTCCAATACCAACAACAAATCCGGCATTTGTAAAAATACGTTTATTACTTAAGGTTTGTATTTCATCTTCGTTAGGTTTCATAAAGGTAACAGCAAACACAGGGTTGATGATGTATGCTACAATTAACGAAGCAAAAAGAGTTATAATAATGGTTACGGGAATAAAAAACATAAATTTACCTATTACCCCTGGCCAAAATGCGAGCGGGAAAAATGGCGCCAAAGTTGTTAAGGTACCCGAAAGTATTGGCTTAAATACCTCTCCGGCAGCGAATTTAGCCGATGTAGCAATGTCCATATTCGCCTTCTTAAAAATTCGATGCGTATTTTCAATAACCACAATAGCATCGTCAACCACAATACCGAGCGCCAGGATAAATGAAAACATTACCAGCATGTTCATTGTAAAGCCTATGGTAGGCAATACAATATATGCAAGAGCCATTGATAAAGGCACTGACAATGCCACAAAAAACGCATTTGTAAAACCCATAAAAAACATCAGTACAATGGTTACCAAAACAAAACCAATGATAATGGTATTATTTAGGTCTGACAGGGTTGTACGCGTATATCGGCTTTGGTCTCCGATAATATTGGCTTTCAAATCCTTAGGAAACTTGTTTTTTTTCAGATCATCAATGGTGCTTTTAATTTTGTCGGAAGCATCAAGAAGATTCTGGCCGCTTTTTTTTATGATATTCAGAGTGATAACGTTTTCGCCATTTAAGCGTGCGTAACTCTCTTGTTCTGCAAAAGCATCCTTTATCTCTGCCACATCTCTAAGGTACATGTGCACACCTTTTGCAGTACTTACAATAGTATTGTTTAGTTCATCGAGATTTTTAAATTCGCCTACTACACGAATCGAACGGCTCATTCCGTTCATGTTTATATTTCCACCGGATATTGTAACGTTCTCCCTATTAATCGATTGGATTATATCGCCAAATGTAAGACTGGCTGCCTGCAGTTTATACATATCGACATTGATCTGTATTTCGCGGTCAAGAGCTCCAACAATATCTACACGGGTTATTTCCTTAAGACCCTCAATACGATCCTGAACGATGTCGGCATATTTTTTCAAACGGTCCAGACTATATTTCCCGGAAAGGTTAAGATACATGATAGGTATTTCGGAAAAGTCGATATCCCTAACGTCAGGATCCTGTTTAAGGTCGTTAGGCAAGTCTTTTTTCGTTTTATCCACAGCATCTTTAACTTTTTGCTTGGCAACCGATACCTCAATTCCTGTTCTGAATTCAATAACAACTGACGAGAAATCCTGTAAAGAGCTACTGGTGATTTTCTTTACGCCATTTATCGATTTCAGATTCTTTTCCAGTGGTTTGGTAATCAGGTTTTCAATATCAGAAGGCGAGGTACCTGCATACATTGTATTTACCAGTATAGTAGGTATAATAATTTCAGGAAATTGCTCTTTTGGTATTGTATTGTAGTTAATCAATCCAAAAATAGCTATAATAATAGCCAGAACGTATATGCTGGTTTTGTTATCAATACTCCAGCTCGTTGGCATAAACTCTTTAATTTTTTTTTCCATTACTTTACGCTTTGTTTGTTTAGAATTTTACAGCTTCTCCATTTTCCAAATCGAGATATCCGGAAGTGATTAGTGTATCACCGGCTTTCAAACCTTCGGTAATTTCAATCATTCCGTTATAACTTTGTCCTTGTTTTACAGGAGCTTTTTTAGCAACTGTTCTGTTCCCTTTATTTTCTGCTATATAAACAAAGTTCCCATTCAAGTCTGACTGAATATAATTTACCTGCACCTTTATGGCATTATCCGCTTTGTAATCGTTAATTTTCAGAATAGCAATCATATTGGCTTTAAATCCATCTTTCTCAGGATTTATGCGTACTTCAACCGTAAAAGTACGACTGGTAGGACTGATAAACCTGCTTGCCGAGTTTATTTTAGCAGATATTTCCTTGTTCAGGTCAGGAAAATAGATTTGAACTGCATCGCCAACACTTACTTTATGAGAATATGCTTCAGCAACTTCAGCCTTCACTTTGATGCTACTAAAGTTGAGGACACGAAAAGGAGGAGTTGGGATTGAAGCGGATGCTATCTGACCCACCTTTATATTCACTTCTTCCACGGTTCCGCTAATAGGAGACTTTATGGTCATCATATCGATTTGTTTTTTGGTTCCCGCAATTTGCGACTCCAACTGTTCTTTGGCACTTTTAGCCTGCAAAAATTGCATTTCCGATCCTATTTTTTGATCCCAC
The DNA here is from genome assembly GCA_025350365.1 of Bacteroidales bacterium. Lineage (GTDB taxonomy): Bacteria > Bacteroidota > Bacteroidia > Bacteroidales > JAAUTT01 > JAAUTT01. The sequence goes on from JANXXY010000452.1 coordinate 5,738, forward strand.
AAACGCTGTTGTTTATCGAACGTTTCCAAAACAAATTTATATTGTGTTTCCAACGCCTTTAGTTGATCATGCGCGGGTCCTTTGTTAATGTGAGCCAGGGCTTGTCCTTTAGTTACAGATTGCCCTACACTTACCATTACATCATCAATTATGCCTTGCGATTCAGGGAAAACATCCACGTTGTCCTCTCCATCAAGTTTGCCCTGAACCTCGATAAAGTGTTTGAAGGTTTCGGTTTTAACGATTGTAACCGTCACTCGCTGAGTTTTTTGAACTTTAGCAGAATCAACACCCTGCTCTTCCAACTTTTTAATTTTATCCGATAATTCATCATGCTGTTTGCGCAATTTGGATAATTCAGCCTGTTTATCGGATTTACAGGAATAAATAAAAGTTGTTAATAATACTATTGTTGCTATAAATTTTATTGTTTTCATAGAATGATATAAATTACTGGTTAATATTTTGAAAGAATCCGATCAAGTTTAGCCTTAGCGTTTAATAAATTTAATACCGAATTATAATAATTCGATTCAGCTGTAAGATATTGGTTTTGGTTTTGCGTAAGGTCTAAGCTCGTAGCAACACCTGCATGGTATTTTATTACGGTTTTATCGTAAATTTTTTTGCTTAAGTCCATGCTTTCTTTTATGCTTGAAAAATTATTGAAAGCTGTTTGATAATCGTTGTGTGCCTTATCAAATTCGAGGATCAAACTTTGACCAACATTTTCCTTGTTCAATATCGATTTTTCGAGATCAAACCTTGCCTGAGCAACCTTTGAGAGGCGCTGACCACTGGTGAAAATGGGAAAATTCACCGAAATACCAACTACATCTTTCGGATTGAAGTTTAAAGCAGGCGGATTTGCTAATTCCTGATGGCGATATAAGGCCGAAATAGTGGGTAAAAATTTCGCTTTCTCGCGTTTCAGGCTAAGAGCCATTAATGATTCCTGAGTTTTCAAAAGTTCATAATCAATACTAATGTCGACATTGAATTCAGAAGATGCTAAATATTGAAAATTACCCAATGAAACAATCCCGGCCAAACTGTCAGTAAGTAAAACCGGCTGTAAAAACTCGATTCCTAATTGGAGTTTCAACAACTTAGCTGCAACGTCCTTTTGTCCCTCAAGCGAGGTGATGACAGTTTGCAAATTGGATTTGTTAATTTTCATTTGGTCAACATCAGTTTCTTCATTGAAACCCTGTTGATTCATTTTGGATATGTCGAGGTAAATTTGATTAATAGCATTAAGACTTTCCTTTAACACTTTAAGATTTTCTTCGGCCACTAAAACAAGGTAATAACTTGTCGCAACCAATTCTTTTGTAGTCTGTTCCGTTTTAATATATGTTTTTTCAGAAAGCTCTTTATAAACCTTTGCCGCTTGCAATCCCACTAAATATTCACCGCTGAATATAAGTTGCGATAACGTGAAATTAAAGGTAGTGTTATTCGCAACACCAAGTTCAACATTTTGCCCGCCAAAATTGGCTACCGGAACCTTAAATAAATGTTGATAATCGGCAGAAGCCGCAAATTGCGGTAATCCCATGGCGGTTGTTTCCCAAATTTTCTTCTTGGCCATTTCAATATCGATTTTCGCCGACTTAACCGATCGGTTATTTTCAATGGCATACTTCTGGGCATCTAAAACTGATAATTTTATAGTATCCTTTTTTTCCTGACCGTACCCTAAAGTGGCTATACCGAATATGGCCAGGCTAACAAAACATCCTTGCTTAAAATTCATATTTCAATTCATTAATTGTTATTATTCTCAATTTCCTTTAATTTCTGTTCTAAAAACTCTATCCCCTTGTCATTGGCAATTCCACGAATATGATAGATGAAAACTTCGTAAAATAAATTTGATGATGACATTTCGTCAGTAGTAAAAATGTCGTTGTCAAATGCATATTCCACTCTGGAAACGTGAAGTTTGGTGATATATTCCTCATTTAATTCCTCACGGTATAATCCTTCTTTTTTCCCTTTTCTGATGTTATTCAGGATAAAATTATAAATCCTCTCACGGCGAACTTTTTGAATCTTTTGATATTCCTCAGGATAATATTTCTTCAGATCGTACTCAGTGGAAGGATTATGGGTTTTTACCATCCGATCCACAATTTTATGTACTTCCAACATCTCTTCAATAGCGTTAAGATTTTCCCAATGGGCATTTTTAGGACTCATGGGGCCTTCCTCAATTTCAAGGGCAACAACATGTTCTACCAAATCATTTTTATCTTTAACGTATTGATAAAGCGTTTTTTTCGAAATTCCCAGTTCGTGTGCCACATCATCCATAGTAACACTTTTGATTCCGTATTTGAGGTAAAGACAACGAACCTTCGCTAAAATTTTTTTTAATTCATCACACATAAAATATACAATGGAAACTTTGAGGACAACGGAAACAAATTTTATGCCAAAAGTTTCCAAAGTTTAAAAATAATTTTGCTGACACTATTTTTATGTTCAATTTTATGTCAAAAGTAAATTAGGAATAGAATTTCAGAATAACATTTTCGGTGAATTGTCGATTTTTACCGATGAGTTGGAAAAAATACCTATTGAAGGGAAAATATGAATATCAATTGAATTCAATTCCATAAACAAGAACTAGTTTTACAACTTATAATTTGAAAATAAACAACGTATTAAAATAAGGATAGCCCCGTATGCACGAATAATTATTCGTG
>JANXXY010000023.1 GCA_025350365.1 Bacteroidales bacterium
TGAAGATTTTTGGTATAATTGTTGTTATACTAATTTTAGTTTTAGGAATAATAGTTGCCTCTTCGCGATATTTTCAAGATATTCCGAAAAATTACCGATTTGTATTTTCATTTTTTATAATTTCTTATGCGATATTTCGCTTGGTAAACATTTTTAATAATTCCAGGGATAATGAAAATGAATAAAAACAGTTATATGTTGAAAAATATTCTTGCAGTTTCCTTTTTTGCACTTTTATTCCTTGCAGGATGTAATAGAACACCTTCTAAATTTACCGATGAAACTCCAACACGTGGGAACGTAAAAGTTGGAGTCGATGAATCATTTAAACTTTTGTTAGATACAGAGATATTTACTTTCCAATCAATTTATACCGATGCCAAAATTACTCCCATTTATAAACCTGAGCTTGGTATTCTTGATGATTTTATGAAAGATTCGGTAAGGTTTATTGTTACAACCCGCAATTTAACCAAGAACGAAGACGAATATTTAAGAAGCAGACAAATTATTCCAAGGACGACAAAGATTGCTTACGATGCCCTGGCTTTAATTGTTAACACTAAAAACGTTGATTCATTAATTCAATATACTAAGGTTAGAGACATATTTTTGAGCAAAATTACTAACTGGAAACAAATTAGCGCCAAATCGCAATCCAATGGTATTTCGGTTGTTTTTGATAATGAAAAATCCGGGAATGTTCGTTATTTTGTCGAAAAATTTAATCTGCCGAATAAATTGCCAAAAAACTTTTATGCAGTTAATAAAAATGAAGATGTAATCAGCTATGTTGAAAAGCACGAAAATACCATAGGCATAATTAGCGTAAACTGGGTGAGTGATAAACATGACAGCATTTCCCATTCATTTCTGAAACGAATAAAGGTTGTTGCAATAACTTCGGAATTTGATCCTGAAGGAGTTGACTATTATCGTCCTTATCAGGGATTCATTGCTGATAAATCCTATCCATTTATTCGGGATGTGTATATTATTAATCGCGAAATTTTTAGTGGGTTAGGATCTGGGTTGCTATCGTTTATTGCTGGTGACAAAGGACAACGAATTGTATTAAAATCAAAACTCGTACCAGCGACTATGCCGGTTCGTTTGGTTCAAATTAAAAATAGTATTTAATTTGCATTTTTAACAGTAATCTTAATATTTTAACAGGATAATTAACTATGAATATGGTTTGTATAAGTTTTAGGATAAGAATGGGTTTGTTTGTTGGTTTGTTTTTGAGCTTTTCAATGTTAAATCATGCTCAGGACTTAAAAACAGCAATAAAACTGTCAGTAAGTGAACGCTATGAGGAGGCTAACGACATGTATAAAAGTTTACTCAAAACTCAGCCTAACAATGGCGATGTATACTTTTATTATGGTGAGAATATTTTAAAAAGTTATTTAGCAGATCCATTTTCAAGCACTCTTGCAGAGGTTACAGCACAAGCAAAAGCTCTTTTTGAGCAGGGTTTAAAGTCTGATTCACTCAATAAAATTAATTCAATAGGTCTTGGTATGATTGAATTACAACTTAAAAACGATACCACTGCTGCTGATAAATATTTTGTTAAGGCGGAACAAATGCTTCCAAAAAAGCAAAAGAAGTTTACAGAACAGCATTTTCAAATTTTAATCAAACTTGCTACTGCCCAATTATATGCAAAAGAACCACGATATAAAAAGGCCTTCGCTTATTTGGAAAAAGCCAAAGAATTTGCACCAACCAACCCGGATGTTGCAAATTCGTTAGGTGATATATATATGAATAAGAGCGAAGCATCCAATGCGATTGCTAATTATAACAGGGCCTTGTTTCTTAATCCAACCAATCCGGTTTATAAGGTTAAAATTGGAATTATTTACATGGGTGCACGTAATTTAAATGAAGCACGTAAATTGTTTGATGAAGCAAAAGCCATCGATTCAACGTATTCCCCGCTTTATAAAGCAATGGGTGCCATGTGGAATATGGCTAGCCAGTATAAATTATCAAAAGAAAATTATAAAAAATTTCTTGTATTATCAGGAAACAATATTCCTGCAAAGGTGAGTTATGCTAATGCACTTTTCCGTTCAAAAGATTTTGGTGCAACTCTTGGCGTAGTAGAAGAAATTTTAACTATTGATAAATCACGTAATTATTTGAATCGTTTAGGTGCATATTCAGCATATGATAAAAAAACTCCCGAATATGAAAAAGCTGTAAGTTTTAGTGAAACATTTTTTAAAAATTCAAAACCTGATGATATTATCGTGAAGGATTATTTGTATTATGGAAATGCACTTTTGAAACTTCATAAAGATACTGCCCAGATTGATAAAGGCTTGCAAAATTTGTTAAATGCCTATGAAATGGATACTACCGATTATGATTTATTCTCAAATATAGCTACATATGCTTATTCTTATCGTCGATATGCATTTGCCTCCAGTGTAATTTCTAAGAAGATTGCTATGGGCAAAGCAAGTCCGGTTGACTATATGAATCTTGGCAAAGTTTACTACCAAACTAAACAATTTGGTAAAGCCGACACTACTTTTACCAGACTTACCCAAATTGATTCCACCAACGTTCAGGCTTATATCTGGCTTGCTAACACCTATGCTAATTTAGATCCCGACTCAAAAATGGGTTTAGCAAAACCTAAATACGAAAAAGTGGTAGAAAAGGCATCAAGTGATACAGTTAAATATGCAAAAGAATTATTAGATTCTTATAGCTATTTGGGATCTTATTATTTGTTGACTAAACCTGATTTAGATGCGGCAGCAGTTTATTATCAGAAAATGGCGGTTCTCGATCCAAATAATAAACAATATGTTATTAGGGGGTATTCATCATTAGGGATCATTTATACCAAAAAGAAAGAATATCAAAAAGCAGTGGACTATTATCAAAAGGTTTTGGTACTTGACCCTACCAATAAGGATATTAAAACAACAATCGACGGTATAAACAAAGTTTTAAAAGCTCCGAAAAGATAATTTCAGAAAATGATTTAAAATTTTTTTGAAGTGAATAAATCTTATGTTTTTCGTTGTTTAAATACCAAAAGAAGAGTTATATTCGGCCTGAAATTTAAAAGTTGTTTTTTAAATTGTATTAACATTCAAACCAAATAATTGATTTATTAATTTCTAACAAAATTTAAACGTATGAGTACTAAAGGACAATCATTAAAAGATGTTTTATCATCAATTTTTGCAACTTCCGTGATATTAATTTGCGTAGCAGTTGGGTTTATCGTTTATTATAAAGTATTAGGTGACCCAATCAATTTTGAAGGCGGTAATGTGGAAAAAGGGAAACCACTTGGTTATCTTGGTATCGTTTTCCGCGGTGGATTTATCGTTCCTATCCTTATTGCAGTTATTCTTGTTCTCATTACCTTCTCAATTGAAAGAGGTATTTCATTGTCTAGAGCAACCGGTAAAGGAAGATTGAATGTTTTTGTTCGCAATATCCGTGCCTTGCTTAACGAAGACCGTATTGAAGAAGCCGTTGCAGCCTGCGACAAACAAAAAGGTTCATTAGCAAATGTAACGAAAGCTGGCTTACACCGTTATCGTGATCTGCAAGCTGATACAACTTTACCTAACGACCAGAAAGTACTTGCATTCCAAAAAGAATTGGAAGAAGCTACTGCTCTTGAGTTACCAATGTTATCGAAGAATTTGGTTGTTCTTTCAACCATTGCTTCCATCTCAGTGTTAATTGGTCTTATCGGTACTGTACTTGGTATGATACGTGCATTTGGCGCTTTAGCTAGTGCTGGTTCACCAGACGCCCTTGCTTTAGCAACTGGTATCTCTGAAGCCCTTATCAATACTGCATTTGGTATTACGGGCTCAACTCTTGCGCTTATTGCGTATAACTATTATTCTAATAAAATAGATTCAATGACATTTAAAATCGATGAGGCGAACTTTAGTCTTTCACAAACATTTGCTTCTACTCTTAAGAAGTAATTAGTGTGTGACCAATGTTTAGACTGTTGATTTTATTAATTTGAAAAGTTTACTATGTCAAAAATTAAATTACCATCGAAACCGCCAAAGATTGACATGACGCCGATGGTCGACCTCTTCTTCCTGTTGTTGACATTCTTTATGTTAACAACGAATTTTAAGCCTACGGAAGCAGTTATAGTCGACACGCCGAAATCGATATCCGACAAGCTCTCTCCTGATAAAAATGTTATTACTGTCTTTGTTGGTAAGGACAACAAAGTATATTTTAACATCGATAATGGAAGTGATAGTACTTCTCGTATTCGAAGGAAAGTGTTGCTGAAAGTAGCAGAACATTATCAGGTTCAGTTTACAAAAGTTCAGGTACGAAAATTCGAAAACTTGTCTTCGTTTGGAATGCCTGTTAAGGATCTACCTCGGTGGATTGATGCAACCGATCAAAAGGTACGCGATGCCATGCAAACTGGTGTGCCCATGGATTCACTCAATAATCAACTGGAGATGTGGGTACTTATGGCTAGAAACGAAAATCCTAATGCCGAAACTGCAATAAAGGGCGACTATGGAGCAGATTATAAGACTGTTAAAAAGGTTTTGGATCTTTTTCAGAAATATAATATGAATAAATTTAACCTTACCACCACACTTGAAAAGGTTGAAGCTAAATTAGATAACAAATAAAAGAGGAAACATGTCAGAAATAATTGCAAACGAAGGCGGAGGTAAACGTAAAGGGAAACGAAGAGCTAAAAAGCATTCTACCCACATCGATATGACACCGATGGTTGACTTGGCCTGTCTTCTGTTAACTTTCTTTATGTTAACTACAGCTTTCAGTAAACCAAAAGTAATGGAGATCGTTCTTCCTGAAAAAAAAGAGATTAAAGATCCTCCTAAACTAGATAAGGATAAAGTGATAACTGTTATCCTTGATGAAAAAGATAAAGTGTATTATTACCTTGGGTTAGCCGAAACAGGTAAGCCTTTACCGATACTTGTTGAGACTAATTTCAGTAAGGATGGGCTTCGTAAGCTTTTCTTAAACCGTAACAAGGCTCTTTTTACTAATATTACCACTTTTAATGAAGCGGTTCTGAAGGAAAAAAAGAACATTCCGGCGGATACGTTGAAAAAGCAAATCAGGGCACTTAAAAAGGCCGATAAAGTTGGCCCTTTTGTTATGATCAAGGCGGCAGAAAATGTCAAATATGGTAATATTGTAGATGTTATTGATGAATTGGAAATTACCAATGTTGCTCGATATGCTATTGTTGACATAAATCTTCTTGAAAAGAAAATGCTTGAGGAAAAGAAAAATGCACCTAAGAAATAAAACTTTCAAACCTTTTTATTATGGCAAAAAATAATGAAATAAAAACGAACGAAAAGGCAGAAAGTTTTGATGAGCTTGTATTTTTCGGTCGTAATAAGGAATATGGAGCTTATTATCTACGAAAAAAATACAATCGAAATATTCTGATTGCCTTTTTATTTGGTTTCGTTGTTGTAACATCGGCTGTGGTAACACCTTTAATATTTAGCTATTACAACAAGAATAAAGTTAAAAATGCATTGGTTAAAAACATCAGTGCTGAGCTTGAAAATGTGAATACCGATGAACCACCGCCACCACCGCCACCGCCACCACCACCAGCTGCTATCGAACAGCAGATTAAGTTTACAGCTCCTGTTGTTGTGGATTCGGTAAAGGAAGATGTAGAAATTGCAACAATGGGAGACATTGCTTCGGCTATTACTAACGATGCTCCACCAACAGAAATTGTTGTGGATCAGAAGATAGATAAAGTTGTAGTAGAAGTTGAACAAGTATTTGTGGTGGTTGAAGAAAATGCAACCTTTATGGGCGGAGACCTCGAAGCTTTTCGTGCATGGATTCTGGAACACTTGAAATATCCCGAGAGTGCAGCCGAAATGGGTATTGAAGGTAAAGTTATCCTTTCGTTTATTATTAACTCAAAAGGTGTTGTAGAGAATACTAAAGTTTTGCGTGGTATCGATCCTGCTCTTGATCAGGAAGCGATTCGTGTGATTCAAAGTTCTCCAAAATGGGTGCCAGGTAAACAAGGTGGAAAAGCTGTAAAACAACAGTTTACCATTCCTATCGCCTTTAAACTTCAGAAGTAATCATTCACTCATTTGATATTAAAAAAAGCCAGCGAAAGTTGGCTTTTTTTATTTACAATAATGTTTTCTTGAATACAACCACAACCCTATAACTTTATATCCGTTCGGCTTAGGCTGCTCCTAAGTCGCATTTATCTTTAAATGTTTCACCTTTATTTTGTCGAACATTTGTTTTTAAAGATTTGCTTAGGTTTTCAGACAATAGCCTGAAAAAATATAACTGACTGAGGTATAGCCTCAGCCGAACGCGGGGAACGTATTAAATAATTGGAATGGTTATAAATTTGAAAAGTAAAACCCCAACCCCTTAAAAAGGGGCAATAACAAGTGCAATACATAGTTAAGTTTTAAAATTAATAACAATTTTTTTATTTTCTAAGTCAAGAAATGTAAGTAATTTAAGACTTCCAATTTATCGGGGACTGTTATAGCCCCTTTTTTAAGGGGTTGGGGTTACAAAAACTTAATAAATGGATTATATATATCTGATATACTATTTTTTATGAATATTAACTTGACGGCTATCCCTATTTAAATGGTTTGGGTTAACTGATTCTTAATAAGAATTAAACAACTAAAAAGTGACACATTGTATTCCAATTTTTACGTTGTTTACTCTTAAAACCTCATATCGTTTACTTCAGCTTTAGGATATTTTTTCGAGTCGAATGTAAATTCCGTTTCGTTTATATCAGAGTTGGTTATAAAAGTTGAAAATTCTAAAAGATACAACGTACCATCCTTCTGAAATATTTTAAGGTCTAAGATTTGAAGATTTGCTTTGACAATATGCATTCGGATACGGCTATATTTTGTTTTTAAATCAATTGGGTAAAGGTCAATTTCATAACATGGTGTTGAACCGAGGGTTGTTTCCTGAATTAATTTCGATTTAAAATCTTTACTGTAAATTTTAAAGACATCATGAGGATTCGAAAAGAAAAAATCACCTTTTTCTTTTTTTGATGGTTCCGGTTTAGTGATATTCACCTCATTTGCCTCCTTTAAATAGGTATACACAGCTTTTCCATCAAAAATAATATCGGTATTAGAAAGCGATAAATGGTATTTATCACCTTTTATCTCAATTTTTCCGGTCTCATTTATTGTTTTGTCGTTTTGGAGATTCGATGTGCTGAATTTGAAATCGGCTTTGATGGTTTTATAGCCATTGTTTTTGGTGGACGATTGTTCAAGTAATTGTTTTGACTTGTCACTGGGTTGGGCAATCATATTAGCGCAGACGAAAATAAATAGATATAAGATGGATATTTTTTTAATCATGAGTGTGATTTTATAAGTTAAATCCTTTATTTATAGTTATGTAATGGCGACGTATAATAGCTCAGGGCAGCGCCCAGGGTAACGAAATATATGTTAATCCTAATTCGCAGATCTTGAAAAAGTACTCAAATATTGTTCCAGAGATACATCATCAACATACAAAACTTGCCTTGCTTTACTACCTTCAAACGGTCCGACAATTCCTGCTGCTTCCAGTTGATCCATGATTCGCCCGGCACGATTATAGCCAATGGAGAATTTGCGCTGTATCAGTGAGGTTGATCCTTGTTGGTGCATTACCATCATTCGGGCAGCATCTTCAAACAGCTCATCTCGTTTGTTCAAATCCACATCATTTAAATCTGGTTTTCCATCCTCACCAACAAATTCAGGAAGCATCATAGCCGTTGGATACCCTTGTTGCGATCCGATGTGATTGGTAATTCTTTCTATTTCTGGTATATCGATAAATGCACATTGTACACGAATCATATCGCTACCGGGCGCTATAAGTAAGTCCCCACGACCAATTAATTGATTAGCTCCGGGAGAATCAAGAATAGTACGGGAATCGATCATAGAAGTTACCCTGAATGCTATTCGGGCAGGGAAGTTAGCTTTAATCACACCTGTAATGATATTTGTTGTTGGACGTTGTGTTGCAATAATTAAGTGGATTCCTATCGCACGGGCTAATTGTGCCAAACGTGCAATGGGGGTTTCCACTTCACGTCCCGCTGTCATTATTAAGTCGGCAAATTCGTCGATAACAACCACAATATAAGGTAAATATTTATGACCTTCCTGAGGATTCAGTTTTCTGGCGATGAAACGTTCGTTATACTCTTTAATATTTCGAACTTGGGCATGTTTTAGGAGCTCATACCGGTGATCCATTTCGATGGTTAAGGAATTAAGTGTATGGATCACTTTTTGGGTATCGGTGATGATTGCCTCTTCGGAATCAGGAAGTTTTGCAAGAAAGTGCCGTTCAATTTTTGAGTATAAAGTCAACTCTACTTTTTTTGGATCTACCAGCACAAATTTGAGTTGCGAAGGGTGTTTCTTATAAAGCAAAGAAGTGATGATGGCGTTCAATCCAACTGATTTTCCCTGTCCTGTTGCTCCTGCAACCAGCAAGTGAGGCATTTTTGCAAGATCAAACACATAAGTCTCGTTTGAAATAGTTTTCCCAAGGGCTATAGCAAGTTCGAAAGTGTTTTCCTGAAATTTGCGGGATGATATAATCGATCTCATCGACACGATTTCAGGCTTAAGGTTGGGCACTTCAATACCTATGGTACCTTTACCCGGCATAGGAGCAATAATGCGAATACCAAGTGCCGAAAGGCTTAATGCAATATCATCTTCGAGGCTTTTAATTTTTGAGATGCGAACACCTGGTGCCGGGACAATTTCGTAAAGAGTAACTGTCGGACCAATGGTGGCTTTTATTTTATCAATCTGGATCTTATAATTTCCAAGAGTTTCAACAATTTTATTTTTGTTATTTATAAGTTCCTCGTTACTTACTTCGGAATTGGTTGTTTTATGGTCCTCCAATAGTTCGATGGGAGGATAAACATATCGGGACAGATCCAGTTTAGGATCGTAATCACCCATGGGCATTTTTTCCGGTTCGGGTTTTTTTATCTCAGTGAATTTTTCTTCTATTATCGGCGGATTCTCAATAGTTAATTCTACATCATCATCAATGATTTGATCTCCTGGAAAGGTTTGTTTTTTAATAATTTTGAAATTGCTATCTTCTTCAATATCTACCTCTGAATCATCATAAGTCTCGTTGTTCTCAGATTGGCTGGGAGTTATAATAGCAGCAACCGATATTTTTCGACCCAGTAGTTTGGCCACCCAATTTGAAACTATTGATTTGAAGGAGGTGGCAGATCCTGGAATTGTAAAAAAGATAAATGTCATGGATACTAAAAGCAATAAAAAAGCAGTACCTATTTTGCCCAAAACAGCATTTAACCAATTGGACACAAAAAAACCATGACTTCCTCCAAGCCCGCTGCCCAAATATCCCTGAGCATTGCCCAGAAAGAAACCGAGAATTAATGATATTAATAATGAGCCAATGATGGTTGCACGAATCGTTTTACGCAAAGGCATCAGGCGGATACCAAGAAGCCGGAACCCTATGATGAAAAGAAGAAAAGGGATGCCGAATGCTGCAATTCCTATTCCATCGGAGATGAAGAAAAGCGCTAGTTTTGCTCCTGTTTTTCCCGACCAGTTTTCAACCTGAACTGTTGAGCCTGATAAGACCTGACCCCATTCAAAACTGGAATCAGTTTTCCATGTAAAAAAATACGATATAAATGCCAAGGACAGCAGCGCTGCAAAGAATATGATAAAAAGGCCGAGAATAATTCTGAATTTTTCGTCTTTAACAAATCCCAGGAACCCTTGTTTTTTTGCTTTTGGTTTAGTTTTCTTTTCCGACATCGGTCTGTTTTGAAATGATAACGTTATTTCTACAAAATTAGTTTTAACGTTGATATTTCAAAAAAGAGTTTTAAGGTAAAAGAGTAGTAATAATTTCTTCCATTTTGCTTTTAGTAATAAACTTGTAACCACCAGGTATTGTAAACTCGCTATCTGACATCTCTTTTCCTTCAATATTTTTTGCGACTAACCTCATATCGATATTTTTTAGTTGTATCATAAAATCCAATAATAAACCATCTATTTTTTCGTATGGAGTATTTGTGTTCGGATTATGAAAACCGATATTTGAATAATATAGAATATTAAAGGTTTTAGTGGAATTTGCAATTGTAACATTTGCTTCTTGGCATAACAAGCCTATTAAACGCATTGTATCCTTAACGGGGGTAATAGTAAATGATGAATTGGAAAAAAATAATGGAGCCTCGTTCAACTCTCCTTTATAAGCATATTTTTTATCAAAAACTTTTATTAATATAAGATGTTTTTTGTTTGAGAGGTCGTTGATATTTCTTAATGAGAATAAACCAACACGATCCTCAATCTCAAAGGAAACAAAATGCTTGTTAAAGCGCAATTCCATCGTTTTAGGCAGCAGCTGTACCGGGAAATTTCTTCCGAAATTGTTAGTGTAATTTATATTGTACTGAATAATACCTTCTTTAATATTGTCGGTAAAAACAGAACTTTTGCACCCAATACACAACATGCCTAACATTAGTAAACCATAAAATAAATAATATGATATGTGATTCACACATGCGGGAATCGATATGCTTTTAATAAAATTGGGCATAATTGTTTAGATTAATATTTTTTATCTGATTTTGGTAGTGGAGTTACTATTTTATAATTCGTTAGGCTTTTTACGCTAAATAAAATTAGTAATTCTTTCTAAATTCCTTACGTAAAATATTCAGATAAGTTATAATATATTTACCAGACGATTGAAATTGTATTTAAAAGTACCTGTTTTACAATATAATTTTTTATTTATTAGCTGTTAATTTATCTTACTAAATTTGTTAGAAAAAATATAATGTATGAAAATAAACCTAAAAGGTCGTAACTACCTAAAATTGCTTGATTATACGCCTGATGAAATTCATTTTCTGTTAGAATTATCAAAGGAATTAAAATTAGCAAAACACGATTGCCGCGAGATACCCCGGCTTATAGGTAAGAATATAGCATTGATTTTCGAGAAAACTTCCACGCGAACCAGATGTGCGTTTGAAGTTGCAGCTTTCGATCAGGGAGCCAAAGTCACATACCTTGGTCCCTCAGGGAGCCAGATAGGTACAAAAGAATCAATAAAAGATACTGCAAGGGTTTTAGGAAGAATGTATGATGCCATCGAATATCGCGGATATGGTCAGAAAATTGTGGAAACCCTTGCTAAATATGCGGGAGTTCCTGTTTGGAACGGACTAACGGATGAATTTCATCCTACTCAAATTTTGGCTGATATGCTTACCATGATGGAACATTCCGGTAAACCTCTGTCGCAAATTTCGTTTTGTTATTTGGGCGATGCCCGATACAATATGGGGAACTCACTAATGGTAGGGGCTGCCAAAATGGGAATGGATTTTAGAATTGCTGCTCCTTTGGCGTACCAGCCCCAAAAGAACCTGGTGGATCAGTGTAATGCAATAGCAAAAGAAACAGGGGCGAAAATAACCATTACCGAAAAAATTGAAAAAGCAGTTAGTGACGTTGATTTTTTGTATACCGACGTTTGGGTTTCAATGGGGGAATCCTCATCAGTATGGGAAGAACGGATAAAATCGCTAACACCTTACCAGGTAAATGCCGGGATTATTAAGTTAACTCAAAATGAGAATGTGAAATTTATGCACTGCCTTCCGGCATATCACAATCGCGAAACCCAGATTGGAGAAGAGGTTTATCAAAAATATGGTCTTGAAGGACTCGAAGTGACCGACGATGTTTTTGAATCACCATCGTCTATAGTCTTTGATCAGGCAGAAAACCGGCTTCACACTATTAAAGCGGTAATGGTGGCAACATTGGGGTAAAGAGTTATTGATATACCCAACTCGTTTCTAATATAATCCGACAAGTTTAATCCAGAAAAATGCACAATTATAAAAACCAAATTGTTTATTCGTTAAAAAGCTACCTATTAAACTCATAAACCAATGCTATAGCAAAATCAACTAAACTTACTTAACCAGCTAAACCTGCAATCCATCCTTGTTTCACCCCATTTGATTTTGTTCGGGCGTAAAAAAATAACAGGATGAATGAATGAAGCAAATGAAAATCTGGATAGTTTAAACAAATCCAAAGATGTCATACAGGCTAAAAGAGATTATTATGGCAGTCGGGTTAATAAAAATAGCAAGGAAGAAGAACAATTGAGTTTATTAACAAAAGCATTAGGAAATCAGAAACTTGGTATAGCAAATGAAATTCTGGCAAGTATACTGGTTGGGATTCCGAAAACCACTATTGGATTGTGGTCTTTTGGAGCTACCTATGGAGGTCAGCAGTTGGCAGACATATCAAAATTTCTTGGTTCTTCCCTAGGAATGCTGGCTAATTTCCAAAGCACCAGCGGAAGCATAGCTGGTATAGAAGGCAGCTACCAACGTAGAGAAGATGATTGGAAGTTTCAAACCCAAAGCGCCGATTTGGAATTAAAACAAATAGACAAACAACTTGCTGCTGCGGAAATCCGCGTAGCCATTGCAGAAAAGGACTTGGAGAACCACGATTTGCAAAAGGAACAATCAAAAGAAATTGATGATTTTCTTAATAGCAAATACAATAATGAAGAATTATACAGTTATATGGTTGGGCAAATTTCTTCAATATATTTTCAAAGTTATCAGCTGGCATATAATATTGCGAAAAAAGCCGAAAAATGCTTTCAATAAGAATTAGGTGTCGAAAATACTTCCTTTATTTTTTTAGGCTATTGGGATAGTCTGAAAAAAGGTTTGCTGAGCGGGGAAAAGCTGCAGTTTGGCCTAAGAAGATTAGAAAATGCTTATTTAGAGCAGAACAAAAGGGAGTATGAGATTGAATAGCACATATCAATGATACTACTGGATCCGTTGGCAATAATAATGCTGAGAACTACCGGTATCTGCAATTTTGAAATCCCAGAAGTATTGTACGATATGGATTTCGCAGGTCATTATTTCAGACGAATTAAATCGGTAAGAATCAGTCTGCCTTGTATCGCAGGACCCTATACATCAGTAAGCGCTAACTTATCTCTTGTAACAAGTAAGTATAGAAAAAATA
>JANXXY010000046.1 GCA_025350365.1 Bacteroidales bacterium
TTCTTTGATAACAATGGTTTTTTCCCAATTATAAATTCCATCGACAATACAATTAATAAGGCTATAGACTTATATAAAAAACACTTGTTTAATGGGCTGGTCTGTTCTTATTTGTAAGTTCAGCAATCCTGACCGTAATAACGATACTGTTGAGATTCATAATTATTAGGCAAAAAATGACAGTTCTTGTTTTCTAGGAAATACATTGATTTTAGTTTTTAATGATAAAACCGAAAAACTTGAATATAATAGTGTTTATTGGACAGATAAAAAATATATGAGTATCGGATGTTATACCCAATCGTTTTTGTAACTTACACAGGCTATTAGCAGCCTGTCAAACATTTTTTCTCCAAAATATCTTCTATTATACTTATATTAAAATTCATTGAGGTAGCCTTGTAGATATTCTGGCTTCACATCATGATGAATATCTAGTAACAACCTTTTGGCATTGCTTATTGCTAAATGCACCCATGGAAGCATTTCACTAACCTTGTCCTTTGGTATTACTTTGGGCTTGTGTTCCTTTACAACATCTTTTAAGTTGACATAAGAGGTTGAACTATCGCTATCACTAATTGCATTTTTTGACACTTTTTCTTTAACCTTTTTAGTTATTGTTTTTGCTTTCAAATCATCAATGACTATCATCTTAAGGTGACCAACCTTTCTAGGCTTGCCTCTTTTTGTTGTTTTACCTTCGATCGGAATACTTTCAACCATCACCAAAATCTTACTTTTTTTTTGACTTCCCCGACCTCGTTTTAGTGGATTTGCCTTTTCTTCATCTTTTCTTATAGTGGTAAAGAAACCCTCATCTAATTCAATCACCCCCGACAACTCATATTCACCATCTCTTCGACCCATCACCTCTCGAAGTTTATGAAGCATCTCCCAAATAGGTTCATAATAAGTATGCCCAAGTTGCCGTTGCAGTTCCAGCGCCGAAAAACTTTTTTTCGTTGAGGTTAGAAGATGTATTGCAATGAACCAATAGCGAAACGATAATTGAGACCCATGCATAACCGTACCACTTCTTAATGTAGTCCTTTTTCCACAATGCTTACATTGATATAGCAACTTATCATTTTTCCAATAATGACCCTTACAACCACATCCAGAACATAAAACACCTAACTTGTCCCTAATCTCCTTATACTTTAACTGGCAACTTTCTTCATCTGGAAATTGTTCAATGAAATTTAATAAATTCATCGCAGTTAGGATTTTTTATGCAACAAATTTAAATAATTTTTTTTGGGTATAACACCCGATACTCATTTAATATTATATTCATAAAGTTTCTATTTACTTGATTTCATCGCTTTAACAACTTTCAATGTTTTATCTTTTGAGAGTTTTTTATACTCGTCACTTTCAGCACCAAAAATTGCCATTTTTCCGTCCTTGTCGTTATGAACTCCCCAACCATAACGCTTTGTCAATGGTGAAGCACGGAAACAAGGTTGTCCTTTTGAAAAAAACTTTTCTCTTGCTTCTTTATATTCACTTTTTGTTAAGTCGTTACGGTCTGCAAACACTTGAAATAAAATGTCGTCCGAAGTGAATTTGTAAGGGTTCTTTTTTACCATATCAAATTGAATGTTTGCCACAGTTTTTGTGTCCGCTTTTGTTGGGGGAACTTCCCCATTTGTCACTGGACAGTCGTCCGCAATTTCTATAAAAGTGTCTTTGTAATTTGTTGTATGTATTTTCATTTTGTCAAATGTTTATTTTTTACTGGGTCGTCTTTAAGCTGACCGCTAACGTTGGCGGTATGAAACGTAGCGGATTGCGTGGCTGCGAACCTATCCCACGTTACTGACCTTGCCAGCGGGAACTGAGCTTGCAAACTGCACTGAAACCGCTATGTTTTATGACCGCATGTTGTATGCCGTTTTTATTTATCATTATTAAAAACACTATTAAATTGATGTCTCTTTTTTATGATTTCTGACATAGAAAGATTTATCCAATCAATCAGATTAAATAATTTTTCTAAATATTCATAACCAAAATCTGTCAATTCGTACTCAACACGAATTGGTACCTCAGCATACATTTGCCTTTTTAAATAACCGTCTTGTTCCAGATATTTCAATCTATCAGCAAGTATCTTTGCAGAAATACCACGAACGTATTTTTTAAGCTCATTAAATCTAAGAACTTTAAATAATCCTAAATATATAAATATCAAAATACTCCATTTGTCAGAAACTGGCGATAATATATCTCTAATTGGACATATTTCGGGAGGATTAGTTGGGTCAATATGTCCAAAAAGTTTTTTTAGTTTTTTTTGAACTGTAAAATGTTGATTATTTATAATAGTATCAATTTGGTTATCTGCTAACATCTCGGAAACGTATTGTTTTTAATCACTTAAATATAAATCTTTGCAATTCAAATGTAACTAAGAATTATTTATTTACAAAAAAAATGAAATGAGTATGGAATATAAAATGAACCTTAATCCTATTAGTATTGAAAATGCCAATGAAAGGCAGAAAAGACTTCTTGAGCAAACTAAGGAAACATACCGAACAATACCAAAAATGCAAATGCTTATGGCAAATGTCCCATCATTATTACAATCGTATTTAGATGGGATGGCTTTATTTCGTAAAGAAGTCCTATTTAGTCCAGTTGAACAAGAAATCATTTTTATGATGATTAGTTATCAGAATGAATGCTATTCTTGTTTGGCATCACATGGAATGATTGCTGAAAAAATATCCAAAGTCCCAATCGAAATTATTAATGAAATAAAGGGAAAGAAGGCTCTGGCTGACAAGAAACTTAACGCATTAGCAGCATTCACATCTGTTATTGTGTCAAAAAAAGGATTCCCATCAATCCAAGATATATCAAACTTTTTACAAGCAGGTTATCAAGAAGAACATATTTTGGGAATCATTCATGCTTTGTCTTTGAAAATTATGAGCAATTATACGAATCATATTTTTCAATCCGAGTTAAATGAAATATCAAAAAGATGGTTATCAAAATAAACTAATCAGAAATTTATATGCAGATTGCGCTGTCTTAAAATGGCATACAACGATTTACCATATGCAACGTACCGGATCACCGAACTGATAACCCGTCCACCCATTAGGCTTTTGAGTACGACACCGCACCTTCGGATCACTGATCAACCCGGTATGGTGTATATGGTTTGTTGAACTAAATCCCTGCGGGATAGCTTTGTTCAACTTTACCAAAAATAGACATAAAATCAATTGTACGATCTTTACGGCAGTATTAATTTAAAAATATTGTTGTATGAGAAAACGTATCGAACCTACAATTGTAGAACA
>JANXXY010000296.1 GCA_025350365.1 Bacteroidales bacterium
CGATCTAAATAAACGAACGAAAAACAAACAATACCATAAATAACGAAGCCTATTAGTCCAAATGAATGTAATATTGCAGCAACACCATTTTCTATGTAATTATAACTTGCACCTAATTGAGTCTGAGAAGCAAATTGTTCATCAACTAAATTATTACCTCGTCCAAATAAATATACCCATATTGAATCACTATTTATAAATGATAAATTAAAGCCTTCTAATCCTAATCTTCGCGAGTCCATAGTATTTACATTTAAAACAAGACTCTTAATAAAACCAAAATAATATACTATCCCAACAATGACAGTTGTAATGAAAACAATGAAGAATATACGATAATGAATCATTGTGATAAAAATGAAAAGAACAAATGTATTCCGGTTAAATGTTACAATTACACTTAGAATTGTGATGAAAAACATCACCTTATCGATCCATTTTAAATCATTATTTTCTTTTTTAAAAAAATAAATCAACAGCCATCCTAAGCACATGGTACCAAAGCTCTGCACTGTTGGTGTAAAACCCATAGCTGCGTGTAAAAAAGGTAGTCCCTTATCAAACATTGGCCGGACAAATCTGGTTATGTGAGCTAGCCCAAAAACGTAAGAATGTATTACATATAAAAGCCCTAATAAAATGTGAAATCCTAAACCCCAATACAAATAATAAATATTCTTCGGGTTTTTTGCAACCAAGATAATGAAAAAGATACCTACAATAGGGAAAAATAATAAAAATGAAAAATGAATGAGGTTGACAAGATATGTCAGTAATAAGCCTGCAAAAATGATTAAAAAGGCTAAAAAAGAGTTTTTCGGTATTTTTTGATAGGATCCGAAAAATAAAAGTATCGTTAAAACGATAATGACTTTTTCTAAAGGAAATCTAAAAAGTGAATTTAAAGTGCATCCAAAAAACAATATGGTCATAAATATAGATTCACATTTTTTCATTTGGATTATATCAATTTCAGTTAACTTTTAAAACGCGAAAGAAAGCACTAATAATTTTCTTTAAGTTTTCAATTTCAATAACCTCAGGACAAGTGAAAGTATCAGTAGTATTAGCTTCAAAGGAGTTTTGAATAATATATTTTTTGTAATCTTCCACATTGTTAGGGGTTGATTTAATCTCAGTTATTAATTCTTCCAGGTTTTTATATTTTTGAATATCTGTCCATGTTAACATTCTGCAATAATTGATCCTGTTGAAAAAAGTTGGAGAAAGAGTAATGGACGGTATTCCCATCAAAGCAGCTTCTAACGCAATTGTTCCAGTAACGGTGCAAACCAATTGACTATTCTTGATTAATAAATGAGAATCAGTAGTTTCTTTAATAAGAATAACATTAGGGTATTTTAAAAGGGTTTTAAAGAATTTGTACCCTCGGTCACCAATGGCATTTGTGTGCTCCTTTATGACTATTAACCAGTCTGGTGGTAAAACCCTCCAAAAGTTAATAACGTTTTCTCCCTGATCTTCAAAATACCTGCCGAGAACATCAATTGAACTCTCTGGCTGCTTATGAAATCCTAAAAAGATATATTTTCGATCTTTAATAGATTCAAAACTATGTTTCTTAAGTAATTTGTATGTTTCTCTATTCAATTCTTCTTGAACTGTGACTTGAATTCGTAAAAATGGCTCAACAATAACATTTGGATCAGCTTTTTCAATATTTTCATTGGTGAAATAACGTTTGATTCGATTTAATCTTCCTAAAAAAGAGCTATTCTTTTTTACAAGCTTATCATTAATTGCTAAATATGAAGGTTTTTCTATTGTAAAATCAGCATTTGGATCAATAATTTCTGTTGATAAAGGTTCCTGAATTATCGATTCGAATTCATCTTGAAAAAATGCAAATCTTTCCCCAGGTATTCTAATCGATGTAAAGGAAAGGTAAGAACAATTCAAATGAGGGAATTGATTTATTAACCTGCTAATTAATATCTCGTGACTCCATGTTCTTTCGCCAAAGATATATCGAATTTGGTGTTTATTTATGAAGTCATAAATTGGTTTTTGTATATTAGTTAAGTAGTTAATTCCTTGTTTTTTAATATGTTTTAAAACTCTGTCGCCATACACTATTTCGTTTATTTTAATATCACAAATAGGAGCATTTGATTTGTTAAAATATTCCCGATTGATTAAAAGTAACTTTTGATGACCATATTCTTTTATCAAAAAAC
>JANXXY010000299.1 GCA_025350365.1 Bacteroidales bacterium
GTTCGGCTAAGGTTTTACCTTAGTCGAATATATGTTTGCAGGTTGAGCCTTCACTATACAACAGTCTTATACACAGCTTAATCCGAATAAAAAAATTTTCAACAAGACTAAATAATTTTCTATTTTCCGTCTTGGCTTTTGGTTCTTAAAAATCCCTCCTTTATAACATATCTTTGCCTGACAAGAATCATGAATTGAGAATTTAGGTAACTTTAGATTTGTATTAAAAATATTAACATATGGCTATGAGAATTGGATGCGTTAAAGAGATAAAACATCACGAATATCGTGTTGGATTAACCCCATCGTGCGTGAGGTCCTACGTATTGAGAGGACATCAGGTAAAAATTGAATCGGGAGCCGGCAATGCGGCAGGTTTTACAGATGATGAATATGCAGCAGCCGGGGGTATAATAACGTCAGACAAAAAGGAAATATTCGACTGGAGTGAAATGATTGTTAAAGTGAAAGAACCACTTCCAGAAGAATACAACTTTTTCCACGAAGATCAGATTTTATATACCTATTTGCATTTGGCTGCATCTCGTAATCTTACCGAAGCAATGATGCGTTTAAAAGTAAAAGGGGTGGCTTACGAAACCATTCAAACAGCCGACGGTCAGTTACCTTGTCTTAAGCCTATGAGCGAAATTGCAGGGCGCTTAAGTATACAGGAAGGAGCAAAATTTCTTGAGAAGACCTATGGTGGACGCGGAGTCTTGCTTGGTGGTGTACCAGGTGTTCGGCGTGGTAAAGTAGGTATCATTGGTGGCGGAATCGTGGGGATCAATGCTTGCAAAATAGCTGTAGGTATTGGAGCCGAAGTAACTATTCTGGATGTTAATGCCAACCGCTTAGCTTATCTTGATGATATTTTCGGATCGCGCATCACCGCTCTATATAGTACAGATGCCAATATTGATGCGGTTCTTCAGGAGAGCGATTTAGTAATTGGGGCGGTATTGTTGCCGGGTTCCAAAGCTCCCACTCTGATAAAACGCGAGCACCTTAGCAAAATGAAACACGGAGCCGTAATTGTTGACGTTGCTGTTGATCAGGGCGGATGTGCCGAAACCACCCATGCAACAACACACGACGATCCGGTTTATATTGTAGATGGGGTTGTACACTATTGTGTGGCTAACATGCCGGGGGTTGTCGCATTAAGTTCTACACAGGCGCTAACCAGCACAACTTTAAATTATGGGTTGAAAATTGCCGAAATGGGCATCGAAAATGCCTGTAAAAAGTCGAATGATATTAAACTGGGACTTAATACTTATAAGGGACACATTGTATATGCCAACGTTGCAAAAGCCTTTGATATGCCTTACGTAAATATTGATGGTTTGTTGTAACTTGCAGAATATTCGGGTTGTGATTTTTTGTTTGTCAGCTTTTTAAGATCACGGCAAAAAAGGAAGGTGAATAGCCTTCCTTTTGTTTTAAATCGACTGCCTTTAACGATACTCAATTCATATCATCATAAATTAAAGCTATGCCTGAAATACAATTTATCGATCTCGGGAAAAAAGATTACAAGGAGACCTGGGATTTTCAGGAGGAATTATTTAATAAAGTTCTTGAAGAAAAAAAGAACAATCCTGACAGCCATTTTGGAGGATATTTAGTTTTAGTAGAACATCCGCATGTTTACACATTAGGTAAAAGTGGTGAGCCAAATAACCTTCTTATCAGTGAGCCATTTCTAAAACAGATAGGCGCCACTTTTTACCGGATTAACCGCGGTGGAGACATCACATATCATGGTCCCGGCCAGTTGGTAGGCTATCCTATAATAGATCTGGAAAAGTTTAAGATGGGTGTAAGGGAATATATCGCGAAGTTAGAGGATTGCATTATTACAATCCTTCAGGAATATAATATTACCGGTAGCCGAATGGAAGGTGCCACAGGCGTTTGGCTCGATTCCCGATCAACTAATGCACGTAAAATTTGTGCCCTCGGAGTTCGGGTAAGCCGATTTGTTACCATGCATGGTTTTGCCCTTAACCTGAATACTGATCTGAAATATTTTTCATACATCAATCCATGCGGATTTCAGGACAGAGGTGTTACTTCTGTGGAAAAGGAACAAAATAGTCACGTTGATTTTGAACAAGCCAAAAAGTTAGCGAAAAGTAAATTTGGTAATATGTTTGGGGCAAATTTTCAGTAAATACGAGATAAATTTGCCCAAACATTTTATTTTAAGTCGTTTTTTGCAATAAATTCTTCCAACACATCTGTTAAATCGGGCTTCCCTATTTCCTGCAAATCGTAATAAACCCGGGTAACAGGCTTATTAATTTTAATGATTCGGTTCAGGTCAATTGGAGTGCCAATAACTACTGAGTCACAATCGGTATTGTTAATTGTTAATTCAAGATCATGTAATTGCTGATCTCCATAGCCCATGGCAGGGAGAAGGGTTCCGATATTCGGATAAGTTTTAAACGTGTCGGCCAGTTTACCAGCCAGGTATGGTCGTGGGTCGACGCATTCAATAGCTCCATATTTTTGAGCTGCTACAATACCGGCTCCAATTTTCATTTCGCCATGGGTTAACGTTGGCCCGTCTTCCACTACCAAAACTCTTTTGCCTTTAATCAAAGCAGGGTTGTCGACTTTAATGGGCGAAGCGCCATCAATAACAATGGCTCGTGGATTTACCCTGGCTATGTTTTCACGAACGATGGATATATCTTTTAAATCGGAGGTATCAATTTTATTGATCACCACTACATCGGCAATGCGCAATGTTACTTCACCCGGGTAATAGGATAATTCGTGACCTGCTCTGTGGGGATCAGTGACGGTTACCATAAGATCTGGTTTATAAAATGGGAAGTCATTATTTCCGCCGTCCCAAAGAATAACGTCGCAACCCGACGGATCTTTCTCCGCTGCCCTTAGAATGGCTTCATAATCAACTCCTGCATAAATAACATTACCCCTGGATACATGTGGTTCGTATTCTTCCATTTCCTCTACGGTACAATTATGCTTTTTCAAATCCTCTACTGTTGCGAAACGCTGTACTTTTTGTTTTAAGAGGTCGCCATAAGGCATTGGGTGACGAACGGCGACAACTTTTAAGCCTTTTTGCATGAGTATTTCGATGATCTTACGGGAGGTCTGACTTTTACCACATCCAGTTCGAATAGCGCCAACCGCAATTACTGGTTTTACACTTTTCAACATGGTATCGCGCGGACCCAATATCATAAAATTAACACCAGCGGCATTAACAATAGCCGAAACACTCATAACTTTCTGATACGACACATCGCTGTAGCAGAACACACAAGTATCAATTTCGAATTTCTTGATAAGATTTTCAAGTTCACTTTCAGGATAAATGGGAATACCCTCGGGATAACCGCTTCCTGCAAGCTCGGTTGGGTATTTTCGACCTGCAATATCAGGAATTTGAGCGGCTGTAAAAGCAATCACCTGATAAGAAGGGTTGTTTCTGAAAAATGTGTTGAAATTGTGAAAGTCACGGCCAGCAGCGCCGATAATGATTACTTTTGTATTTTTCATGCTTAATTTATTTTGTTATTTTCATTTACATAAAAAGTCTTGATAAGTTGTAATATTTTGTGTTTTATGCAATACAGAGCAATGAATGTATCACATTTATAGTTGTATCCACCAAATTTAGTATTTAAAGTCAACTTTGATTCCAACAAATCAACACCTTAAGATATGTTTAATATCATACTATTCAACAAACCCTGCCAATAGTGCGTTTACAGATCATTGAACGGAACTAATTGTAAAACATGTTTAATAATAGCATGTTTTTTTTGCAATTCGGATTAATTTCGATATACTTGTATATAAGGCATTTTATATCATACCAAAGAATGAACTTTTTAGCACACATCTATTTGTCGGGCGATAACGATCAAATGAAAATTGGAAATTTCATTGGTGATTGGATTAAAGGCAACGATTATAAGAAATATCCCGAAGGTATTCAAATGGGAATTCTTCTTCACCGCAGTATTGATTATTATACCGACAATCATCCGATTGTTCGCTTTAGCAAAAGCCGGTTAAACGAAAAATATCACAAATATTCAGGTGTTATTATCGATATATTTTACGATCATTTTCTGGCGGTCGATTGGCATGTCTTTTCACCTGTATCACTAAACGAATTTACAAACGATTTAAATAATTGTCTTACTGCGAACATGAATTTTTTACCTGCTAATATTCAGGAATTCATTCCGCCGTTTATGAAAAATCATTGGATAGAGTCCTACGCCACGCCCGAAGGTATTGAAAAGGTATTGGCAGGTATGTCCCGTCATACTTCTCTGCCTGATAAAACCATTGATGCCATAGAGATTTTGAAAACTTATTATACTGAATTCAGAAATGAATTCTACGAGTATTTTCCTCAATTAGTGAAACATATCGAAGAAAAGTTCCATATCTCCATTCATGGTCAACTTTCAAAACAGGTTGAATAAGCATTTGTAAAATACTATAAATAAGTAATTTTAGTAGTGCCGACAAATTTATACTACCATGGATGCTATATTTAAATTCTCCTACATTCAGAACTCCTGATCTATCGTAAATTAAAACTGGTTAGATTAAATAAGGTAATAAGTTTTAGAAGCGGATTATGTGTTCTTGTACTAAGGTTAGACATCCAATACTTGCTCTTGATAATCAATCACTAAAGAATTAGTGTACGTAAAATAAAAACGTGTTAATTTTGCGGTTATGGGACAATTATTATTACCATTATTTCCTAAGGATACCAAAATGATCACTCCAGTTCTTGGAGTTCGTACTTACGAAGGTACAGTTTTTTATTTGCTATGTGGGATGCCTATGCATTCGCATGCCGAGGGTGATTTGAACAAATTCCGTTATGTTACCTCGAACCTTTTATTGCAGGGTTTATGCAATAATCAAAACATAGCCGATGCTTTTCATGTATCCATCGATAGCGTTGCTCGTTGGAAGAAGAAACTTTTCGAAGAAGGGGATGCTTCATTTTTCAATGAAGAAGCGCGCCATGGGCGAAGCCATAAATTGCTGCCCGATG
>JANXXY010000186.1 GCA_025350365.1 Bacteroidales bacterium
AAACTATTCCGGTCAAGCTTGTTTTTTGTTTAAATATCTGATCCATACGGCGGAGTTTTTATCCGGTCGCTTCCACCGTTCGGCTTAAGCTGTGCCTGAACCGAATATATCCTTACAGGCTCAGCCTGATTTATTTGGCCAGCTTAAGCAGAACTTAGGTTGGAAATGGTTACTATTGCTTTTGTGTTCAAAACCTACAATTATTGGTTATAAAAATCCAATTAAAATGATTGTTACGTTTTATTTTAACCAGATATGTGAAAAATAAGCTTGGAAAGATGATTCTACCTTAAATTTGATCTACTGATTTAATATCTGGTTAATAGAATACCCCGATAAGTGCATAGTTTATTACCCGGGGATTTAGTTCAACTGGGAGTTCAAGTTTGGGGGTTGCAGACCACATGAAGTGCTATTTATTAGCGCACGTTATTTTTATTATTTTTCATTTTATCAACCAATTGTATTATTCCTTTTGTGATTTTTCCCATATACACAATTGTTCCAACTTTTTCTTTTTCCGGAATAAAACATACTTCTAACGAGAAAGCCACAGTATTCTTCTGGTCAGTTGTTTTAATTGATGAAAGAATATGCTTGTCAGTTAAATGAATAAAACTATTCCCAGCTTTATAAATCCGTTCAACCCACTCAAAATTTTTGCCACCTTATGGTGAGTTGATACTTGTGTTGCCTTCGACAGGCTCAGGCAACGGGAGCGGCTCAGGCAACGGGAGCGGTTTCCCGGTGGCTGAGCTTGTCGAAGCCACCGTATGGGAATACTGTGTATAATTTTTCGATAATTCAGGAAGCATTCCAAATTCTCCTTTAATTAAGGCTTCTTTCTTTTTTCGATTCCAACCCTGAACCTGTTTTTCTCTATTAAAAGCATCGTCAATTCTCTGAAATTCTTCGAAATATATCAATTTAACAGGAAGATGTTTTTTAGTATGATTAGCCCCTTCGCCATTTTGATGTTGTAGCAACCGCAATTCTAAATTATTTGTACTTCCAGTATAATAGCTACTATCGGAACATTCTAAAATGTACATCCATCCGTTTTTCATTTTCTATCTGCTTTCACTTGTGTTTTACCAACAACAATTTCGTGTGAAATTTTTATCATGATAAATCATCTGTTTCCATATGCAGGTGTCTTTTCTTTGTCTTGTAGCCAACAGTATTATAACCAACCGAATTATTTACCCCCCAAAACAACGAAAGCCCCGTAAATACGGGGCTTTAAGTTGACCTACTAGGACTCGAACCTGGACTAACAGAACCAAAATCTGCTGTGCTGCCATTACACCATAGGTCAGTACCGTTGCTTTCGAGGTGCAAAAGTATAAAATTTTTCTTTGCGAACTAATTCTTTATCTATTTTTATTCTTCCACCTCCGTAAGACCGTCAATGGTCATCTTCCACCTTTTATTAATCAAATCCCAACTGTTATGGTTTTCAATGTCACTGATTAAAGGTCGAAGCCCTTTACTTATATAAACTTCAGTATTAATAGGGATTCGAAGCGTAACTTTAACATGTTGATCGTTCCATTTTGTATTTTCCGGAAAGAGGAAGATTGGATCAAGCCATAATATCGTGTCTTTTTGCTCGTACGAATAGCTAATTAATCGGGAAATTGAACTAGCTTCGTCATTACTGGATCCTGCCGAATTCTTCGAAACATCAACTTTCATATTATCGTCGTCGCTCTTTTTTATATCAAATTCAATGCTCCCGAAACAATATCTCTTGCCATCAACTATCAATCGTCCAAATTTGTTATGATCCCTATATCGTTCAATTTGATTTTCGGAAATCGGATAGTGCTCACTCACCTGAATATTTATTCTTTTTTGTGCGGTTTTACTTAGGTTCGACATTTGGGAATTGTTAAATCCTATCAGTTCAAGACCATTAATAGTCATTTGCCAGGTTTTATTCACCATTCTGTCGTCCCAGTATTCGTTTACATTTTCGATGTTACTAAGAATTATCCTTGTATTTTCGTTCAAATGGACTTTCATACCAACAGGAATGCGAAGTGTAAAGCGTACCTTTTGAATTTTCCATTGGTTATCGCTAACCTTATAAACGGGATTAATATTAAGCACTGAGTCAAGCTGAGTATACGTTACTTTTATAAGTTTAGCCGAATTCAGCGCCACATCGCTGCTGATTCCCCGTGCTTCCCTTACTATCTCCAACTCCATTTTATCTGAACTACTTTTTTCGATATCCAACCGGACAAGTCCATATAATTCAGTGGTTTTTCCCGATGATAGTACTCCGAACATATTGGAACGATGCAATCTTTCTATTTTTTGAAGATCGTTTTCAAATGGATTAGGAGCACTAATATAAAGCGTTTTAAATTTAGTAGCTTGAAGGTCAACTATCTCTTTCGAAGTATTTTCAAATTTAAAATTCGTTATTTGATCGAAAACAAGCAAAGTACAAGCAACTATAGAGATAATCCAAAAAATAGCCATCGAGGTCAGAACCATCCGATCTTTTGCTTTGAATCTAATAATAAGCTTAAGGCCTCCATAGATGAGCCCGGCTATTGGTATTAAAACGATGATAAATGCTAAAATTAATAACGCATCGGCACTTGCTGAGTTTGTAAAGTGAGTGAGTAAATCTTTAAGAGAAGAAAAACTATTGTCACCCCAGTTATCAAACATAAAATTGTTAAAATACGAAACTGAAATTATTCCTATAATGAAACCAAGGGACATCACAATTAAAAAGATCCCCAATAATACCCTTAAAATACTCCACAAAAACCGCAGGAAATTACCGAATACATGAAAGATCTCATTAATAAAACCTCGCAACTTATCGCCAAATGAATTCCCATCCATCCGGTTTATATTTTTCTTCACATGTTCAAACTCATCACGAATGGTGCGCTCAATATTGCTTATAGTAACATCTTCGCCCTTCATTTCGAGTTTTTGTGCGGCTGTTCTCGCTCTTGGAACAACAATCCAGAGAATAGGATAGATGATAAGCGAAATACCTCCGGCAAAAATCAACCCAATAAAAATGATTCTGAAAAAAACAGGATCCATGTTGAAATATGCGCCTAACCCCGAACAAACACCACCAAGGTAGGAGTTATCACCATCCCGGTATAATCTTCGTAATGGTTTACCTGTAGGTTCGTATTCGGTATCTTTGCCAGCTTCATAATTCTCCTCTCCTGTTCCGGCAATGTCTTCAGGTTTACCCAGAATAAATATAATCTCCGAAACATCATCGAAATTAATCGATTGCTTAGTTTCGGTTACCCTTGGTTGAAACAATTCTGCGATACGTCCTTCAATATCTTCAACAATTTCGGCACTTTCGGGCTTATTCCCAAAATATCGTTTTAATGTATCAAGATATAATTGAAGTTTATCGTAAGCATCTTCATCAATGTTAAAAATGATTCCGCTGATATTTATGATAATTGTCTTTTTCATAGCAAATTATTTAAGCGTTGGTATATTTAAGCGTTTGAAATATTTTGGGCAGCTGTTATTCGTGCTGAGCGCAATGAGTTGACCGAAGTAATTAATTCGTTCCAGGAATTGTCAACTTCGTTTAAAAACTGACGACCCAGCTCAGTGATTGTATAATATTTACGGGGAGGTCCCTGATTGGATTCTTCCCAGCGGTATGAGAGAAGCCCTGAATTTTTTTGCCGTGTAAGCAGTGGATATAATGTACCCTCAACCACTATCAGTTTAACCTCTTTTAATTGATTGATGATATCGGATGCATACATATCCTTATGCGCTAAAACAAGCAGGATACAAAACTCTAGTATCCCCTTTCGCATTTGTGCATTTGCATTATCTGTATTCATACTCATTTACTTTTAAAATGAAATTTTGTAAAAATTCAGCCCACAATTTTTCAACTGAGGTGACAAATGAATGCAACCGCAGTAATTATTGCAAGCTGTTGAACTAGTTATTTTGACTTTGGAATTACAATCCACATAATGATATACATGAGTAACCCTACACCAAAACCAAAAAATAGGACAACAAAGAGTAACCGAAACAAGATTGGATCAATGGTCCAATAATCACCCATTCCCGAACAAACCCCTCCCAAAACTTTATCATTCAAATTTCTGGAGAGACGTTGATATGGTGTTCGTTCTGATTGGATATTTCCCTGATTAAAGTTCAAAAGGTTCTGATCCCTGAGAATTTCATAAACCATTTGAAAAGTGATCACCTTTTGTCCCAATTCCATACGGTTTTGAA
>JANXXY010000210.1 GCA_025350365.1 Bacteroidales bacterium
TTTTTCTATTCTGGCAGCCCAACCTCCACCTGGCGCGAGTTGTATTTTCAATTTATCTCCGGAAGAGATTTTAATTACCTCTTTTTTATAATCAGTAGCATCGCGATCAGCATTCATTCCGTCTTTAAAAACTACTGCCTGATAAATGCCTGCGCCCAGAAATGAAAAGTCGAGTGTTAATTCGCGCTGAGTCCAGTTGCTCATGACTCCAACAAACCATATTTCGCCTTTCTTACGAGCGATGGCAGCGAACTCTCCTACTTTACCATCCAATGCCACGGTTTCGTCCGTTGTAGTCGGCACACTGGCAATAAAATCGGTACATTCCTGCTCCTTCGCATAGATGGTAGGATTGTCTGCCAGCATTTGAAAGGGTGCTTCAAACATCACGTACATCGCCATTTGATTGCAGCGCGTTCCCATAGCCATAGGCATAGCACCGATCGACTTGTAGTTCGTTTTGTTGGCATTACGCATCGCTCCCGGCGTATAATCCATAGGTCCGGCCATCATGCGGATAAAAGGAATACTGACAGTATACCGAGGTTGATCTTCAGTAGCCCATTTGTAATTTTCTAATCCTTTAACGCCTTCATAGCCAACTACATTAGGGTAAGTTCTTTGTAATCCTGTGGGCTTAAAAACTCCGTGATAGTCGACAATCAATTCATATTCTGCCGCTTTTTTGGCTATTTCGTACAATGAAGCCACTGCAATCTGGTCATCGCGGTCAATAAAATCAATCTTGAACCCTTTCACTCCCATTTTGGAATATTTCGGAAACGCCCGATCCATCTCTTCCTTTACAGCATACCACGATGCCCAAAGAACTACACCCACTCCTTTTTGCTTCCCATAATCTACTATTTCCTGAATATTGAGATTAGGGGCAATCACATCCAAAATATCAGTATGTGATGACCAGCCCCAATCCATGACGATGTAGGCTAATTTATTGGCAGCTGCAAAATCTATATAATATTTGAAAGTTTGCGTATTGTAACCTGCTTTAAAATCAACATGCGAAATATTCCAATCGTTCCACCAATCCCATGCAACCTGACCGGGCTTGATCCAGGAGATATCTGCTAATCTCGACGGTGAGGCCAGCTTTTGTACCATATCGCTATTAAGTAAATCTTTGTCTTGCTGACTAATAACCACTGCACGCCATGGAAAATTACGTGTACCTATGGTTTTTGCAATAAAATCGGCTCTTTTTGTTGGTATCAGATTCATGTCCGAATATCCGCCTAACTTAGATTCCAATGGATACTGCGCATAAACTCCCATAAAACCCTTTTTGGTCTGGTTCATATTCAGATACATACCAGGAAAGTCTTCCAGATCGGCTTCGAGGATGACCACTTTTTTGTTGTTTCCAACATCAACCAACAAGGGTAGAAAGGCCAATGAATCGGTGGCAAAATTCGAGATATTTATCTCTTTGTAAAGGGCTTCAAATGAATGGTTGAATTTTTCACCACCTCTGTAATCCCACATATAGGGAATATATGCTTTGTGGTCACCTGTGAAATTGAAGTTAGCTTCTTCGTTTTTCACAATCATCTCTCCTTTTTTCTTTGTAAAAAAACGATAAGCCGCACCATCATTATAAACCCTGAAAATTACACCGTAATCGCCTTTACAATTTATTGTAATCTGATTATATTGATCCTGAATGGTTTTCTTCTTATAATTAATTGCTGCTATCAGCTGGTCCATTTTTTCAATCTTCGACGAAGTGATTTTGGCGTTGTTTCCAAGAGTTTCGCCACCGTCCAATTGCATTGAGATTGCTGAAGAAGCAATAATCTGTTGTCCATCGTGCTGAACAGACCATTGCATTTTAGCGCCAACTTCAAATTTTAAAGCAATTTTGTTATCCGGAGATTTAATCTCAAAGCTTTTGCTTTTCTGTGCGCTGATTATCATCGAACTTATTACCAGAAAAGCAAATAATCCCAAAATTTTTGTTTTCATATTAGATACCATTAGTTTAGTGTTTAATTTGTTTTACTGCATGGATCTATAATTCTTTGGATCTGAACAGCCGCGGTATTCGGGTTCTGTAATATAGAGACATGTATTGTTGAATTTACGGTTGTATCCTTAAAAAAATTACTCTTGATATCACAAATTCTAAGCCGCTGGTTTAGCGCGTGATCAGCGTAGTATGCAGCAGCGCTGGTATGGGGCCAATCCTCGGTCCTCCCCAATCAGTTTCGTCACCATTAAGTATGCGCATCAGTTGGAATGTTCCGTTCTCATACTTGCCTTCTTCAACCTTCAGGTATTGCCAAGCTTTGCCGGCGTTTGCACCAATTGGCTTAAATGTGAAATGGCAAAGTGTGCCTATCAT
>JANXXY010000308.1 GCA_025350365.1 Bacteroidales bacterium
TCGAAGTTTTCGATCAGTTCCACAACAGGGGATTTAAGTTTTATAACTCCACCAAATTTTGAAGTTCCTACAGATAATAATACTGACAATATTTATGAAGTCACTGTACAGGTTATCGGTATCGATTTATTATCTGCAACACAAACTATAACAGTTGCGGTAACCAATGTAAGCGAAACAGCGCCAACAATAACAAGTGCATTAACGGCTGTTATTCCTGAGAATACTACTGTTGTTATGACAGTTACGGCTACCGACCCGGATATAGGAGATACAAAAATATATTCTATTTTTGGGGGATTAGATGCATCGAAGTTTTCAATCAGTTCCACAACGGGTGTCTTAAGTTTTATAACTGCGCCTGATTTTGAGATTCCTACCGATAACAATTCGGACAATATATATGAAGTCATCGTGCATGTTACCGATAAAGATTTATTATTTGCTGCACAAAATATATTGGTAACTGTAACGAATGTAAATGACAACAATCCTGTCATCACAGCCACGGATAAGAGTATACCGGAAAATACAACAGCTGTTGAAACCATAACAGCCACGGATGCCGATGCAGGTGATACCAAAACATTCTCTATTACAGGTGTTGATGCAGGAAGGTTCACAATAGGTGCATCAACAGGTGTCTTGGTATTTGCCAGCTCGCCTGATTTTGAAACTCCTTTGGATATTGGTCTCAATAATGTGTATGATTTAATGGTAATGGTTACTGATGCAGCCAGTCATACCGATAGCAAGGCAATTGCCATAACGGTAACGAATGTTAACGACAACAACCCTGTCATCATAGCCACGGATAAGAGTATACCGGAAAATACGACAGCTGTTGAAACCATAACAGCCACGGATGCCGATGCAGGTGATACCAAAACATTCTCTATCACAGGAGGTGCTGATGTATCAAAATTTTCAATAAATTCGGGAACAGGGTTATTGGTATTTGCCAGCGCACCCGATTATGAAATTCCAACGGATGTCGGAGCAAACAATGTATATGATGTTATTGTCAGTGTTACCGATGCAGCCAGTCATGCCGATAGCAAGGCAATTGCCATAACGGTAACGAATGTAAACGAAGCGCCCACTATAACAAACGGAACAAACATTTCAGTTTCGGAAAATACTGTTGCAGTAACCACAATTACTATCATCGATCCTGATGCAGGAGATTCCAAAACATTCTCAATTGGAGGAGGAGCAGATGCCGGAAAGTTTACCATAGGATTGTCTAACGGGGTACTGGCTTTTTCTTCTGCTCCCGATTTTGAACATCCTTCCGATGCCAATGACAATAATATATATGAGGTAACAGTGCAGGTGAGTGATGGAGGCGGATTGACTAATTCTAAAGCTTTTAGCATTACTGTTAATAATGTCAATGAATCCCCAACAAACATTGTATTGAATTCAACGTCCATCAACGAAAATGTAGAAGCAAATTTTATTGTAGGGACATTGAGTTCTGAAGATCCGGAAGGAGGAGCTTTTATTTATACTTTTGTCACAGGCGCAGGCGATGCAGACAATGGCTCATTCAATATCATTGGGAACAGCCTTCGAATAAACAGTTCTCCTGATTTTGAAACAAAGAGCAGCTATAATATTCGTCTTAGGACTACAGATCAGGGAGGTCTGTTTTTTGAAAAAGCAGTTACTATCTCCATAAATAATTTGAACGAACCTCCTTTAGCTACTGCCGTGAATATAACAGGAAACACCACCGTTTGTAAAACATTAACAGGGAATTATGCGTATTCAGATCCTGAAGGTGATAATCAGGGCACGTCTGCATTTCAATGGTATAGGGCAGATAATCCTGTTGGTATTAAAACAGCTATTTCCGGAGCCACTTCAACTATATATATTCTCACAGTAAATGATCAAAATAAATATATTTATTTTGAGGTCACGCCTAAAGCATTGACAGGAGCTCTTACCGGAACACCTGTTACAAGCGCTGCCTCAGCTCAAATCACTAATCTTTTGCCTACAGTGTCCATATCTTCTGTACCCGGAACATTTTGTCAGGGGAAAAACGCTAATCTTAATTTTACTTTTACCGGCTCGCCCCCGTTTACCCTCACTTATACCAACGGGACGGCGGACTATTCTATAACTTCTTCATCGACCTCATATTCAACTACTATTACCCAAGGTGGAACATATAAGGGGAAAACACTTATTGATAATCTTAATTGCGTGGTAACTGGAACTGATTTACCTTCAATAGCTAATGTTACTGTTAACCCATTACCCACCGTTAAAATCACCGGGCTAAATACTGCCTATAACGTAAATAATAACCCAGTTGTAATGCAGGGTACTCCTGTAGGCGGAACATTTTCAGGCGCAGGGGTAGTTACTTCCACAAATACATTTTACCCTAGTATTGCCGGTGTTCCTAATTCACCTCATCCTATTGTTTATATATACACATTGCCGGCAACGGGTTGTTCAAATACCGATACCGTAAAAGTTACAATCATGGATGCGGAAGCGGTTATTGATGGATTTAGAGTGCAAAATAAATATTGTAAGTTCGACAAACCGTTTATAATTTCAGGAGCTAACAGCGCCGGTGCAATGGGCACTTTTTCAATTTCCGGAGGTATAGGCCTTGTTAATCATAATAATAATACAGCTACCATTAGTCCTTCCGCATTAGGAGTGGGTTCCTATACTGTTACGTATACCTATTTGAATATTGTTCAGCTATCTATAAGTAAATCTTTTTCTGTTGAAACAGCTTTTCCGGCTCATATATTAAATCTACCGGCAGCTGTTTATTGTTCAAATATACCTGATATCAAACTTTTAGGAACCTACAATTCAGCAGCCATTTATGGGATTTTCTCGGGTAATGGAATTGTAAAAAAAGCGGATTCACTGTATTATTTTAAACCAACTGTTGCAACAGTTGGAAGTAGTTATATTTATTATACCAATACGGAAAATTATGGTTGCAAAACGTCTGATTCCGTGAGGGTGACAATTGCCGCAAGTCCTAAATCAATGTTTGAGGTTGCCAATAAATGCTGGAATGGCGATTCTACCATTTTTGTCAATCTTTCAACCCCCGTGAGTTCAATTAATAATAACTACTGGAATTTTGGAGATAGTCAGGCTACTGAAACCGACAATAAATCAATACTTAAAAACCCAAAACATAAGTATTTAAGCGCTGGAAGCAAAATCGTTCAGTTAGTCTCGGTTGCGAATGGATGCAAAGATACTGTAGTAAATACTATCAATTTAGGAGGTATTCCTAACCTTGATTTTAGTTGGAATACAGAATGCTTTAATACCGGGATACCGATCAATTTTAAAAGTATTATTACGGGCAATAATGCTATCGGAAGCTATAACTGGACAATTAAAGGAAGTGGATCGAATGTGATTAAATATACAACCGCGAATATTTCTCATTCCTTTACATTGCCCGGAGATTATAAAGTGAATTTACTTGCTAATACTACAGCTAATTGCAAGGACAGTATTCAAAAACAAATTCGGGTAAGGCCATCATTTTCACTGAAGGATACCAGCTATAGTATGGATTTTGAGAATGGTAGGCAATACTGGTATGAAAATGAGAACACTACTAATAAATGGATGTTTGGTAAGCCGGTTGGCACAAACATTAAATCGACCTACTCCGGCATAAATTCTTTTTATACTGCGATTACAAATAATTTGAATCAACAATTAATTGTATCAAGTCCTTGTTTCGACTTTTCGCAAACTACAAAACCTTTTATTGAATTATGGATTAATGGGGACAATCCTAAAGATAAAGAAGGCGCTGTATTACAATATCAATTTGAAGATTCTGTTAATTGGTCCACCCTTGGAGCAATGAATTCCGGAATAAATTGGTATAATAGCGGTTCAATTGAGTCCGGTCCG
Organism: Bacteroidales bacterium; assembly: GCA_025350365.1. Lineage (GTDB taxonomy): Bacteria > Bacteroidota > Bacteroidia > Bacteroidales > JAAUTT01 > JAAUTT01. The sequence goes on from JANXXY010000308.1 coordinate 3,925, forward strand.
GGCAATCAGAAACTCGGATGGTCCGGTTCTACAAGCGGATGGGTTTCTGCACGTCATTCATTGGATAAGCTAAACGGACATAAGAATGTTCGTTTCCGGATAGTTTATGCTACAAATTCTTCAATAACTGGCAGAGATGGATTCGCGTTTGATAATATTTTTATAGGTCAGCGAAATAAATCGATCTTGTTTGAACACTTTGCAAATAATTCAAGTTCTCTTAGCAACCAATCAAACGATAAAGTATCGGAGCTCTTGAATAGCTCACCAGCTGATTTGATCAGTCTTCAGTATCATACCTCATTCCCCGGATCAGATTCTCTAAATTCAAATAATCAATCAGATCCTGGGGCACGTGTTCTATATTATGGGGTTGGGAGTATTCCTGTTGGTATCGTTAATGGTGGGACTGATTCGAAGTACATATATGATTTTTCTAATAATATTCCTAATAGTAGCGATATCAATCTTCTTTCGGTGAAGGATGCTGAATATCAATTTAATATTTCTGCCGGAATGAAAAATTCTGTCATATCCGGCACAATAAATGTGCAGGCTTCGAAAGATATACCTTTAAGGCAGACAACCGTCTATATTGCGATAGCCGAAGATATAACTGTTCAGTCATCAGGCAAGCAAGTGATTTATTATAACGTGGTTAAGAAAATTTTACCTTCTGCCGCCGGAACGCCATTACGCATTGCATTGGTTAAAGGGCAGACTGTACCTGTTCCATTCAGTTGGACGGTTTCTAAAATGTACAATTCAGATCGAATAAAGGTGATAGTTTTTATTCAGGATGAGAATACCAGGGAAATATACCAGGTTGCATCTTCAAACAACAAACTTTTTACCTCTGTTGATGATCTTTCAGAGGCTTCAACGGCTTTACTTGATATGAAAATTTATCCAAATCCGGCAAATAACCAGGCATTTATATCCTTTGAGAATGAGTTAATAAATGAATCTGTTCTTCAGGTAATAGATAGTTATGGCAGGATAGTTAAAAATATACAAGTGTTACCTCATAGTTCACTTATTGAGATAAGTGTAATCGATTTGCCTAATGGGTTATATTTTGTAAGACTGGTGCACAAAAACGGCCATAGCCGAACATTGAAATTATTGATTGCTCATTAATAAAAAAGGGAGATGCATAAATTCATACATCTCCCTTTTTAATACAAAACGTATTTTTATTGAGTGCTTTGCTCAGGTACTGAGTTCTCTTCGGCAATAAAATTTGCACTCATAACAGTAATTTCGTCTTCAGAGAATATGAGGTTCATATTCAATAGCACTACAAATGAATTTTCGAGTTTGAACATTCCTTCGATAAAATCCGACTTGTATTTAGTTCCAATGTTAGGAGGTGGTAATATATCACTTTCTTCTAATTCTAATACCTCCTGAACTGAATCAACCAGTGCTCCAATTTTAACTGTTACTGAATCCATGTCAATTTCCAATACTAATATACATGTATTTGAAGTGAACTCTGTTTGAGTAAGGCCGAATTTCAACCGTATATCAATTATTGGTAATACCGCACCACGCAGATTTATTACACCTCTTATGAAATCGGGAGTACGGGGAATTCTTGTGATTTTTGTTAATTCCAGAATACTTAATATCTTGCTGACGTTCGCTCCAAATAGTTCTTCGCCTATTTTAAATGTTAGGTATGAATTGGTTTTAGCAAGCTTTTCTGTTTTCATTTTTGTCATTATTATCAATAAATTACTACTTGGAGAACACCGATATAATTTTTAAATGTAAGAATAAAGTTCATATTTTTAACTAAAAAATAATGATTAATGTAGTCTGTTAATGGTGATATAAATTAGTGTTTCCGGGATATATATTTCGTAAATTATTTGATATTATGTTTTTGAAGGAAGTTTCAAACTTTCATTTAATACCAGAATGATGTCAGCGACTGTTAAATTTATTGCTTGTATGCTTATTGTTGCCTGGTTGTAAAACGGTTCACGCTCAAAAAGTTTTTCTGATATATATTCAAAAAGTTCTTGTTTGGATTTCCCTCTTATCAATGGGCGTGTGTTTTGAGAGTTTTTAAGTCGGTTAGCTAATGTTTTAGGGTCGGCTTTTAAGTAAATGCTGCAACCAAGATTGTTCATAATCCCGATGTTGTCGAAAAAACATGGAGTTCCACCTCCTGTAGAGATCACCAAATTAATGGAAGTCTCAAATGACAAAAGAACATCCCGTTCTTCGGTTCGGAAACAACTTTCTCCGTAAGTAGCAAAAATATCGCCGACACTCATTTTTAATCGTTCTTCGATTAAGGTATCCTGATCAACAAACTGATAGCCTAGCTTTTTGGCAAGTTGTTTACCGAGAGTCGTTTTCCCGCTTCCCATAAATCCAATTAAAAAAATACGCATGGGAGAGTTGTTAGAAAGTTGGAGTTTTTGCAAACATACTTTTGAAATTAAATATCAAGGGTCATCTGAGGTGTTTCAGTATCATCTTCCAAATCCTGATTTACTTCAGGAATATCAAAAATTTCTTCTTCATCCAAAGAAATAACTTCTTCGTCATCAGGCTTGGAAGGCTCTAGTTCCTTAATTGTTCCGACTACGAAGGTGGTCAAACGCTTCCCTTTGGCTTTTACTCCCTTTACAGTTATAAATTCTTCGGCTGAAATAACCTCAACAGGTCTGGTTTTATGGGCTCCGGCAAATTTCACTTCAAATCGCGGATGTTGGTAGCCACTAATACAAATTAGTTTTGAACCATCTTCCTCGGCAGTGAAATTTGTAAGATTTGTCGTCGACTCAAACACAAACCGTTTTAAGTAGTAGCTCTTTTCCTTGCTATCGAAATAGATGGCTGTATAAACTTTATTCGATTTGAATTTTTCCACGAGCATTGTATCATCTTCGAAATGAGTGGAAAGATCAAAAGACGTGAGACGATATAAACCTGATTTTGTGACTTCAATTAAGCGATCTCTCTCCCGGAATTCACCCAGTAAGGCACCTTTTCCATCTGTATTGAGGCGGTTTACGGTTTCATCGTACCAAATTTTTGGACCACCAAGGGTTGAAGCTCCTTTAACTTTTAAAACAATTTTATGAATTGCAAAGCGCGTAAGAATGTTTCCCTGTGCATCACGGCCTTTGATGGCTTGATCGCTAAAATCAACATCGATGATGAGGTTTTTCAGACGTGGACGCGGTCGCAACGTTACGCGGATAATCTCAGCTTCCCCATTAGGATTGACAGTGAAATAAAGAATTTGAGAATCGTCCGCACCTTTGGTAAGTGAATACTCCTTATCACGCGTTATCCCAGTAATGGCGCAACGTTTCATCATAATCGGCCCGTTTTTACCATCGCGGTAAACTACATTGTAAATAGTGCGTGTGTCGTTTTTGCGAAAAATATTTACATGCAATAAATTTTTTCCCAAAAAAGCCTTATCCTGAACCTTTGTAATAATATATGATCCGTCTTTACGTATCGCAATCATGTCATCAATATCCGAGCAATCGCATAAATATTCGTCCTTTTTTAGTCCGTACCCGGCAAACCCATCTTCCCAGTTCACATATAGTTTTTCGTTTGCAATTACAACCTGTGTAGGCTGAATGATGTCGAAACTACGAATTTCAGATTTACGTTCGCGACCGTTGCCATATTTTTTGCGAAGGTTCTGAAACCATGAGATGGTATATTTTACGATATGTTCGATATTGTGCTTTACCTGAAGTATTTCGTTTTCAATGCCTTTGATTTGCTCGTCAGATTTCTTTATATCGAACTTTGAAATTTTGCGAACTGGTTTTTCAGTGAGTTTCAAAATATCATCGCGGGTAATATCTCTGCGCAAAAGGTTGCGATAAGGATCAAAGCCTTTATCAACACAATCAAGTACCAACTCCCAGGTATCAGTATCTTTTTCGAGTTCGCGATATATTTTTTTTTCGAAGAAAATCTTTTCAAGTGATGATAAATGCCATTCCTCACCTAATTCGGCAAGGCGAATTTCGAGTTCGAGTTTTAGTAACCGCAATGTATTTTCGGTTGAAATCCTTAACATTTCCGCTATGCCTAAAAATCGGGGTTTGTCGTTCTCAATAACGCATGAATTTGGCGAAATAGGTATTTCACAGTCGGTAAATGCATAAAGGGCATCAATGGTTTTATCGGGTTCTACGCCTGGCGCAAGATGCACTGCTATCTCAACATTTTCAGCTGTGTTGTCGTCAACTTTCTTTATCCTTATCTTACCCTTGTCATTTGCTTTGAGAATGCTTTCTATTAACGATGTGGTATTACGACCAAACGGAATTTCATTGATAATAAGCGTTTTTTTATCAAGTTTGGAAATTCTGGCACGAACCCTTACTGAACCTCCACGCAGGCCATCATTATAGCGTGAAACGTCGATTAAACCACCCGTAGGAAAATCAGGGAAAAGCTCAAAAGTTTCGCCCTTTAAATGAGCAATGGAAGCGTCGATGAGTTCGAGAAAGTTGTGAGGTAGTATTTTTGAGGCTAATCCTACAGCAATACCTTCTACTCCCTGATTCAAGAGTAAAGGGAATTTCATTGGAAGGGTCACAGGTTCTTTATTTCTGCCATCGTAGCTCAGCATCCATTCGGTAGTTTTAGGGTTGAAAACCACTTCGAGAGCAAATTTCGAGAGTCTGGCTTCTATATAACGCGGAGCAGCTGCATTGTCTCCCGTAAGAATATTCCCCCAGTTTCCTTGTGTATCAATGAGCAAATCTTTTTGTCCGATTTGTACCAATGCATCGCCTATGGAGGCATCGCCATGGGGGTGAAACTGCATGGTATGCCCGATGATATTTGCGACTTTGTTATATCGTCCATCATCCATCCTTCTCATTGAATGCAAAATACGGCGATGAACAGGTTTTAATCCATCATGTAAATGCGGTACAGCACGTTCCAGAATTACATATGAAGCGTAATCAAGAAACCAATCCTTATACATCCCCGTAAGAGGCATTAAATTGTGAAGTTCTTCGTTATGTGCGGCTGATGCACCTTTAGAAGCTTCAATCCCTGAGGGGGATGCATCATCTTCGTTCAAATTATTGCCGTTATTATTATGGTTGTTCATTCTAAATACTGGTTACTGTTTGCTTGGTACTTATTGTTGCTGGTTACTGCACACTGCATATTGGTTTCTCAACTGTCTTAAGCCTTTAATTCTTCTTCCAACACATCTTCTTCTATGCGAAGGTTTTCGATGATAAAATCCTGACGTTCCGGAGTATTTTTTCCCATATAAAACTCGAGCAAATCGGCCACATTATCAGCTTTGCGCAAAGTAACCGGTTCGAGCCGGATGGTGGCATTAATAAAATGTTTAAATTCGTCGGGAGAGATTTCACCTAATCCCTTGAATCGGGTAATTTCCGGATTTGGGCCAAGTGATTTAACTGCAGCTTCGCGTTCCTGAGGGCTATAACAATAAGTAGTTTTTTTCTTATTTCGAACTCTAAATAAAGGTGTTTGCAGTATATATAAATGTCCGTTTTTTATCAGGTCGGGGAAAAACTGAAGAAAGAAAGTGATCAGCAGCAACCGGATGTGCATTCCGTCAACATCGGCATCAGTGGCAATAACTACATGGTTGTATCGAAGTGTTTCTATGCCATCCTCAATATCTAATGCAGCTTGGAGCAGGTTGAATTCTTCGTTTTCATACACTATTTTTTTTGTTAGTCCATAGGTATTCAATGGTTTACCTTTAAGGCTGAAAACGGCCTGCGTATTGACGTCACGTGATTTGGTGATTGAGCCACTGGCGGAATCACCTTCCGTGATGAAAATAGTTGTTTCAAAACGTCTTTCATCAATCGAATTAAAACGAAGACGGCAATCACGAAGTTTACGGTTGTGCAAACTAACTTTTTTCGCTCTTTCCTTTGCCAGATTTTTGATACTGGCCATGGCCTTGCGTTCCTTTTCCGATTCGATGATTTTGCGAAGAAACGTTTCCGCAACATCAGGGTTGCGATGCAGAAAATTATCTAGTTCCTTCTTCAGAAAATCGTTGATAAAGTTCTTTACCGAAGGCCCGGCGATACCCATATCCTTTGAGCCAAGTTTGGTTTTGGTTTGTGATTCAAACACTGGTTCTTCAACCTTTATACTCAAGGCACAAATAATAGATGCGCGAATATCTGATGGGTCAAACTCTTTTTTGTAAAATTCGCGTACAACCCTTACAAATGCCTCACGAAAAGCTACAAGGTGAGTGCCGCCCTGGGTAGTATTTTGACCGTTTACAAAGCTGTAATACTCTTCACCATATTGATTTCCATGGCATAGGGCTAACTCAATATCTTCCCCTTTTATGTGTATAATTGGGTATAAACCCGGACTGCTCATATTTTCGTTCAACAAATCGAGCAAGCCGTTTTTTGAGTAAAATTTTGTACCGTTAAAAAGCAGCGTTAATCCGCTATTCAGGTAAACATAGTTGCGACACATTCGCTCCAGGTATTCTTCCATAAAATGGAAATTACCAAAGAGGGATTCGTCGGCAGTAAAAACCACTTTGGTTCCGTTGGGTTTTTCAGTAGCCTCTTCCGGTGGGTTGTTTATGATATTTCCGGCACAGAACTCTGCATATTTGGTGCGGCCTTCGCGAAAACTTTGAATCATAAAATGCGATGATAGTGCATTAACTGCCTTAATACCAACTCCATTCAGGCCTACTGATTTCTGAAAAACTTTGCTGTCATATTTGGCGCCGGTATTTATTTTCGAAGCTACATCAATAAGTTTTCCGAGGGGTATCCCGCGCCCGTAATCCCTTATTTTTACCTGTCGCTCATTAACGGTTATCTCAATTACCTTGCCGGATCCCATCATGTATTCGTCAACGGAATTGTCGAGAACCTCTTTTACCAGAATGTAAATACCGTCATCGGGAGAAGTGCCATCACCCAATTTCCCGATGTACATTCCGGGACGCCGACGAATATGTACGTTCCATTCGAGAGTTTGGATGCTGTCTTCGGAATAATTTGCAACTGTCATACCTTATAAATTTGGACAAAGATATATAAAACAAATGCCCCCTGTGAATGGACTTTTCAACAGGGATGTTAATTGCCGGTTAATAAATACTAAAAACGCTCTTGATCATTCGTTAATAAAAAGAAATACATAGGAATAAAAAGAAATAGATTGAAATAAATGGGAATAATAATCCAAACCTGATTGCATTTTAAAGTCCCATCGGGACGGCATTATGGTAGCTCCCATCGGGACGGCATTATGTGTGATAAATAATACTAAATTGCCAAATAAATCAATAGGAGCGCTGCTTCAACTAAAAGACAAATCATGCCAAATACAGCAATGCCTTTTCCTTTTTTTCGGGACTCAGGATTGTAGGTGTATACCTTTTGGCCATTTGGTAACGTTTTCTTATAAGAGTTTATGTGTCGACCCATCATAATTCCAATAATTCCGCCGAGAATACAAAAAAAATAA
>JANXXY010000314.1 GCA_025350365.1 Bacteroidales bacterium
CCAGCAGCAAATAAAACCACACAGCCTTTCCCTCCTCTGCCATTTGTGACAGCGTTTCTAATAGCCTCAATGATTACAGGTGAAAAATTAGGATTATCCGTAGTATATCCCCAACTATTTGAAATAATGGATGCTCCATTATTAACAGCAGCCATTATAGCATCGGCTGTTGATTGTTGTGAAACAGATGAGCCATTTGCATTAAAAATCCGTATAGGCATAATTCTACAATTCGGAGCAATACCTGCGATTCCTTCATTGTTATCCATAGTAGCAGCAATTACTCCAGCACAAGAGTTGCCATGATTGTTATTCCCCGTCGGAGAAGGTCATTTGAATTACCATCACCAAAATTACTACCAATGAGTCTGACCTGACGAGTATTGGGTAAATCTGTATGGTCTGAGGTTACACCTTCATCAATTACCGCTATCACAACTGCATTGTTGCCTTTAGTCATAGACCATGCCTCATGTGCATGTATATCAGCACCTAGAGTACCTGTATGTCCATCATTAAAAACTTGGCCTGTATTATGAAGTGCTACTTGTTATTGAAAATAAGGATCATTAGGATAGTATTAAGATAATCCAGTTTGAGAAATGAAATTTGGATGTGAAAATTTTACCAAACCACTTTCAACATATTTATTAGAAATTTCTAAGGCATCAGCTCCTTTAGGAATCCTTAACATTACATGTTCTTTCATTTATACTGAAAACATAAATTGAAAAGTTTTTGGGGGTTGCCGGCAAACGATAGCAGCATCTTGAGAGACACTAATTATAAGTGCAGGTCTTTTTTTAAAAGTTTACCCTTAAGTAAATGGGATTCTTAATAGCTTGATACAGGTTATTTATTTTAGCAGACTGAGGTAGTACCTTCTTTTTTTGACCCAACTATGCCTTATACCTATATTGTTAGGTGAGGTTATTTTTTTTTATTCTATTCTTTAAAGATTTTTATTATTCAAAGGAATATGATGATTTTTAAAAAATCATTTATAAGGCAAAAAAAAACTCCGGAGGAAACCATGCCCCCGGAGAAAACCCTAAAACTTACCTAAAATTAAAACTACTAAACCAAAAACCTAGAAACATTAACCCTCTAACAAAAACCTATTTAAAATTTTCTTTTATTCTTTATTGAATTATTCTTATGCAAATATACCTAACAAAATAGTGTTTACGTAAATTTTTTACATGAGATTTATCACTCAAAATTGGTGATTGTAATCACCAAAATACACCTCATGATATAACTAATATTATATTAATAACCAATACGTTAAATAAATTCATCATAATTGCTTATCACACAAAATTACTAACGTGGCGTTTACTGATTTTGACAGACTTGCCATCAATTTGCGTTTAAAATAATACTTATCGCCTTTTCAATAATTGTATCATATCCGTTAGTCTCATCCGATTTCAACAGACTAATCTGAACATCGGGAGGTATTCCATCCTCGAAATTTTCGCCTTCGGGTGATAATGTTCTTGAAGAAGAAAACCTATAGCCCCAGCCATTTGGCAGTTCTGCCCCTGTAGGAGCGCCAAGACCCCCACCGGTAGTGTCCCCGACAATAGTAACATTTGGAAAATTACGCATTGCTAAAACAAAAAATGATGTAGCGCTGTAACATCCCCGGTTGGCAAGAATGCATACTTTCTTAGTAAAGTTCTTGGATGCAGGGCTAATATAAACTTCGTTTGGAATAGCAAAATCCTCATGTCCCGGACCATTTTTTATATATGAGGTGTAAATATGACTTCGTTCGCCGGTAAATCGACTGCTAATTTTTAAAACCCCTGAAACAAAACCACCTCCATTACTTCTCACATCAATGATTATTCCTTTTGTATCAATAAATCGATCAATTATAAAGTCAAGATCGGCATCCGAAACTTCCTCCGAAAAACTGGAATATCGTATATATCCAATCTGATTTGAAGCAATTAGCTGGTGCTTTAAGGGGCCTGTAGTAAAATAATTATCCCCTAAATATTTTTTTTTGACAAATAGATCATTATAATTTTCGGGGCTTTTCGTAAATACGTCTTCAAATCTGGATACATTAAAAGGGGAAACCAGGTTTACGTGCGCATCTCTTAATTCGGCCAACATTTCAAATAATACGCTAAATAACTGTATGTCTGTAGTTGAATCATTAATTCGTGGGCGATATTTTTCGTGCACTAAATTCCAATCTATATTTTTATAATTAAAGAACGAATATCTCTCATCAATTTTTTTCCAAAGACTTTCGAAATTATTGACAGGCGAAGATGGCGGGTCACTACCAAGAAATGTTTTCTGGCATCGGCAAAATAATAAGCAAACCAATAGTAACAAACCAATTTTACGTATCATGTGCTATTTGTTATTAAACCGGAATACGATAGAAAATGTTAAGCTCCCATTTACGCTGGTTACAGGGTTAAATGCCGGTGTGTAATTATAATAATTCCAATTATACCCGAATTTAAACATATTCCTGTTATGGAGGTAATAAAATACTTCAAACTTACAGGTTGCGGATACATACCTATTAAAAGTAGTAAAAGTCAATCGCTTAAGATCGATCACTTTACGGGCTCCATCCACAAAATCATCGATAACACTATAATCAGGCCTATACGCCTCAGATACAACCGGTATGATAACTGAAAACACCAGCTTCATCTCCCTATCCTTTAAAGGGTATCGGAAAAAACCCAGATTAATCTGCTGTGCTCCCAGTTTTAAGACTCTCTCCAATGAAAAGATAGGCCCAAATGATCCAAATCCCTCATAATTTAGATTCGCATTGTTAAACTTACTATTGCTTCTAATATTGGTAATTGCACTTATATCAGCACCAACCCATAACCTCCATTTGGATTCAAAAGCCATAAAAATTCTTTTCTGAACGCTGATATCTAAATAATTACAATAAGTAAGAGCTTTATTTCCATCAACTTCAGGGTAATTTCGGGTGGTAAGATGACCATACAAAAAATTGTAATCGAGGTTATATTTTAATCTTTCGCTATACATAAGATAACCTAAATGGGCACCGGTTAGCATGCCGCTATAGATTAAAGGAGAAGTTGAAATATCGCGAACAGAATAATGTGAGCCAACGATACCAACTTGAAGAAAGTGATGAAATGGTTTTTTAGTTTTTCCGGCAACGGTGTCCTGAAATAATTCGCCGGCAAATAAGCTATGCAGCGATGTAAGCCAAATGATAAAATTTAAACTTATTTTTAATTTAATTCTTGATGACATACATCATACGACTGTTTGTTGGCGAAATATAATGTTTTTAAGGAGTTTATGCAAGTTTAAAATAATGTTTTCATCGAATTGCCACGTAAATTCTCACACGGTTTATACTATGTTTTGCAGTCAAAAAAAAGCCCTAAAATTAATTTCAGAGCCATTTAATTATATTATGCCTGTGCAGGTGGTCCACCAAAATTCATTGGGATAACGCCTTGGTTTCCTACTCCTTCAACGTTTCTAATAGTACCATTAACTGATTCAAATTTGGCTATATTGTCCTTTAATGCATACAATAACCGCTTGGCATGCTCGGGGGTGAGAATGATGCGCGATTTTACTTCAGCTTTTGGAACTCCAGGCATAATCCGAACAAAATCGACCACAAACTCCGAAGTGGAATGTGTAATAACAGCCAGATTACTATAAATACCCTGGGCTATATCTTCTTTTAATTCGATATTTATTTCATTGGATTGCTCATTCTCTGCCATAACGTACATGTTAAAAGGTTAAAAATCCCCCGGTTTCATACGAAATCGGGGGATAAGATATTTAGTTTTCTACTTCCAATATTTCTTCGCCATCAACAATAACCGAACGCTTCACGTTCACAAGTTTTTCGTAGTCCTCCATGGAGCCTACAATCATGCGCTGGTATTCGCGTCCACCGGTACCTGCCGGAATAAGGTGACCAACAATTACGTTCTCTTTCAAGCCATCGAGGTTATCAACTTTACCATGAATTGCGGCTTCGTTAAGTACCTTTGTTGTTTCCTGGAATGATGCAGCAGACATAAAACTTTGGGTCTGCAACGCGGCCTTGGTAATCCCCTGCAATATCTGGTTCGATGTAGCTGGAATAGCATCACGGGCCTCGATAAGTTTGGCATCACGGCGTTTTAACAGCGAGTTGTCATCGCGGAGTTTACGTGCAGTAACAATCATACCCGCACGCAGAGCAGAATCTCCTGCTTCAACGACTACTTTTTTACCAAAAATAAAATCGTTTTCGTCCATGAATTCCCATTTATCAACCACTTGTTTTTCGAGGAATTTGGTATCGCCCGGATCAACAATTTCAACTTTACGCATCATCTGTCGAACAATCACTTCGTAATGCTTATCGTTGATCTTCACACCCTGCATACGGTATACTTCCTGAATTTCGTTCACAATATATTCCTGAACTGCGGTAGGACCTTTTATAGCAAGGATATCTGATGGAGTGGTAGCTCCGTCGGAAAGTGGCACACCGGCACGCACATAGTCATTTTCCTGAACAAGGATCTGACGTGAAAGTGGCACGAGGTATTTCTTTATTTCACCACTCTTTGAGGTGATAGTGACTTCGCGATTCCCTCTTTTTACTTTACCAAAGGTTACCTCTCCGTCAATTTCAGAAACAACAGCCGGGTTAGATGGGTTACGGGCTTCGAACAACTCAGTTACACGTGGCAAACCACCGGTAATATCACCGGATTTACCAACTGCACGCGGAATTTTCACAAGAATATCACCCGCCTGAACTTTATCGTCTTCGTTCACCATAATATGAGCGCCTACAGGTAAGTTGTAGGATTTATGTACATCATTGGTTGCGATGATTTTCACCATCGGATTCTTGGTTTTATCCCTTGTTTCGATGATTACTTTTTCGCGGTAACCAGTCTGTTCATCCGATTCGTCGCGGAAGGTAATTCCATCAACAAGAGCATCAAATTCCACTTTACCGGCAATTTCCGATATAATAACCGCATTGTAAGGATCCCATTCACAAACGAGAGTGCCTTTTTTCACATCATCGCCATCATTCACATGCAGTTTCGAACCGTAAGGAATATTGTGGGTTGAAAGAGTTATACCGGTATTCTTATCGAGAATTCTCAATTCACCCAAACGACCAAGTGCAATGTTATATTTTTTACCATGTTCGTCAGTACGTTCCAGCGATCGAAGTTCTTCAATCTCTACCTTACCGTCGTATTTGGTGATGATACTTGTTTCTGTTGCAATACTTGATGCAGTACCACCCACGTGGAATGTTCGAAGTGTTAACTGAGTACCAGGTTCACCAATCGACTGTGCTGCAATTACACCTACAGCTTCGCCAAACTGAACCATGCGGCCGGTGGCAAGATTACGCCCGTAACATTTAGCGCAAACACCTTTCTTCGATTCGCAGGTTAATACCGAACGAATTTCAACCTGTTCGATAGGTGAATCTTCAATTTCACGTGCAATGTCTTCGTTAATCTGTTCGCCCGATTCAACAATGATATTTCCGGTTAACGGATTAAATACATCGTGAACAGCAGTACGACCGAGTATACGTTCAAAAAGCGATTCAACAGTTTCTTCGTTATTCTTAATGGCAATAGCGATCAGTCCGCGTAAAGTTCCACAATCGGTTTCAGAGATAATCACATCCTGTGACACATCAACCAAACGACGTGTAAGATAACCTGCATCGGCCGTTTTCAGGGCTGTATCGGCCAAACCTTTACGAGCACCGTGGGTTGAGATAAAATACTCAAGTACCGAAAGTCCTTCTTTAAAGTTTGAAAGAATAGGGTTTTCGATGATTTCAGAACTTGTTGACCCCGACTTTTGAGGCTTTGCCATAAGACCACGCATACCTGAAAGCTGACGAATCTGTTCTTTCGAACCACGAGCTCCTGAATCAAGCATCATGTAAACCGGATTGAAACCCTGTTTATCTTTCGACAATTTATTCATCAAAATATGGGTCAGTTTCGCGTTAGTATGTGTCCAGATATCGATAATCTGATTGTACCGTTCGTTATTAGTAATGAAACCCATGTTGTAATTGTTCATTACTTCGTCAACCTGTTCGTAACCTTCCTGAACCAGTGTTTCTTTTTCTGGTGGAACAAGTACATCGTCAAGGTTAAATGACAAACCTCCACGGAATGCCATCTGGAATCCAAGATGTTTGATTTCATCGAGGAACCTTGCCGTGCGGGCAGTACCTACAATTTTTAATACCTTGCTGATGATATCGCGTAACGATTTTTTTGTGAGAATTTCGTTGATATATCCAACTTCAACCGGAACGCATTCGTTAAATAGCACTCGACCTACAGAAGTTTCGATAATACGCTTAACAATTTGCCCATCCACTAAATCGTTCGTACGAATTTTGATCACAGCATGAAGATCTACCATTTTCTCGTTATAAGCAATGGTAACCTCTTCAGGTGAATAGAATATTTTTCCTTCGCCCTTAACAATAAGTTCGGGGGTACTCATTCTTTGTTTTGTAATGTAATACAGACCAAGAACCATGTCCTGTGAAGGGACCGTGATTGGAGCTCCGTTAGCCGGATTGAGAATGTTATGTGCAGCAAGCATCAGAACCTGAGCTTCTAGCACCGCAGCATTACCAAGGGGCACGTGAACAGCCATCTGGTCACCATCGAAATCGGCATTGAACGCAGTACAAACCAATGGGTGTAATTGAATAGCTTTTCCTTCAATAAGTTTAGGCTGAAAAGCCTGGATACCTAAACGGTGCAATGTTGGAGCACGGTTAAGCAATACAGGGTGACCTTTCAGAACATTTTCGAGAATGTCCTAAACGACAGGATCTTTTCTGTCAACAATTTTTTTAGCTGATTTAACTGTTTTTACAATACCTCTTTCAATGAGTTTACGGATGATAAAAGGTTTGTACAACTCGGCTGCCATATCTTTTGGCAAACCACATTCATGCAATTGTAATTCCGGACCAACAACGATGACCGAACGTGCTGAATAGTCGACACGTTTACCGAGAAGGTTCTGACGAAAACGTCCCTGCTTACCTTTTAAACTGTCGCTAAGCGACTTAAGTGGGCGGTTCGCATCGGTTTTAACTGCATTGGATTTGCGTGAATTATCAAATAATGAATCAACAGCTTCCTGAAGCATACGTTTCTCATTTCGGAGAATCACTTCGGGTGCTTTGATTTCAATAAGTCTTTTTAAACGGTTGTTCCGGATAATCACTCGACGATACAAATCGTTCAAGTCAGATGTAGCAAAACGACCGCCATCAAGAGGAACCAACGGGCGTAATTCGGGTGGAATTACGGGTACCACCTTCATGATCATCCATTCAGGCTTGTTTGTTGCTTTCGATTCGCGAAAGGCTTCAACTACATTTAACCGTTTCAAAGCTTCGCTCTTGCGTTGTTGCGAGGTTTCGTTTCCGGCTC
>JANXXY010000317.1 GCA_025350365.1 Bacteroidales bacterium
GCAGGCTGCGGCACGGGCGGCTTCTTGGCTGTCCTTGGAATTCAGCGACCGGATTTGGTCCGGTATGGCGTCGAGTGGGACCCACAGGCCGCATCCCGAGCACAGGTCAAATCCCGGGCCTTGATCGCCCGAGGCAGCGTCAACGCCCTGCCATTCTCCGCCAACAGCTTCGATGCTGTCGTAAACGCCGACGTCTTGTGCCACGCGGCCGTCGACCCGGCCGTGGCATTGGCGGAATTGCAGCGGGTGCTCAAACCCGGCGGCCGGCTGATTGTCAACATGCCCGCGTACCAGTGGATGCTGTCCGCCCATGATCGCCGTGTTCACAACGTCCGGCGCCTCACCGCGCCAGCTACCGTCGATATCCTGCGAAACGCTGGATATAGAAACCGAACGAAAAGAAAAGATAGCCCGGGAGATGGCTCAGGCCTCAGCAATTGCTTATGGAAAAACACTTTCTCATCAGGAAATGAGAGACCTGGTTGACCATTTGTTTGCGTGTGAAAAGCCGAACTATTCACCATCCGGCAAAAACATCATCAGTATTTTAACGCTTGATGAAATTGAAAAACGATTTTAATATAAACTGAAGATTTTATCGCATGTATAGTGTGGGATTTAACAGGTATGGAGGTACACCTCCGGTAGTCAAGAATTTGATATTGATCAACGTAGTTTTGCTTGTTGCCACTTGGGCATTGAACGCACGTTTCAGTTACGACCTTACTGAGAAGTTAGGTTTATTTTATGTTGGTTCGCCCAATTTCAGGCCATACCAGCTAATTACACACATGTTTATGCATGGTGGGTTGACACATATTTTTTTCAATATGTTTGCTTTATGGATGTTTGGAAAAATTCTCGAAAATGTTTGGGGAAGCAAACGTTTTTTCTTTTATTACATGGTTACCGGTTTGGGGGCAGCTGCATTGCATTTGTTTGTAATGTACCTGCAAATTTCTCATGTTGAAACTGTGATTCGTGCTTTTGCAAATTCACCTTCACCCGAATTATTTGCATCTATCGTAAAAAAGCATTTTGATTTTGCACAAGCTGCCAGTGCAGGATTAACCGATAGCTGGAGCGTTGATCCAACCAATAGTGCTTATGCAGCTCAGGCAATGCAAGCTTTGAGAGAATATTTCACATACCTTGTGAACATACCAACAGTTGGCGCTTCCGGTGCAGTATACGGCGTGTTACTGGCCTTTGGCATGTTGTTTCCAAATACAGAACTCATGCTGCTATTTCCTCCCATTCCTATTAAAGCAAAATGGATTGTTATTGGTTACGGTTCGCTTGAATTATATCTCGGAATCACTCAACCGGGCAGTAACATTGCTCACTTTGCCCATTTAGGAGGAATGCTTTTTGGGTTCATCTTAATTAAATATTGGAATACAAAAAGAACGGATTTTTTTTAATTTTAGACCCATAAAAAATAGTCATCAATGGCTGGAATAATCGACGAAATAAAGGACACTTATAAAAACGGCAATTCGCTTATCAAACTGATCTTCATCAACAGTGCAATTTTTGTGCTTTTCAAAATAGTATTCCTTTTTTATTTTTTTACTGACAGAACTGCTTTTTTTCCCATTTCAGAATGGATGGCTATGCCGTCATCACCGGTTGCTTTGCTATTCAAGCCATGGACTCTTATAACATACATGTTTTATCACGAAGAGGTATTGCATTTTTTATTCAACATGCTCAATTTGTATTGGTTTGGCAAGATATTTTTAATGTACTTTGATGAAAAGAAACTCGTAAGCGTATATCTTATTGGAGGTGTTGCCGGCGGGCTTTTGTATTTTGCACTTTACAATATTTTTCCGGCCACATTTCATCCGGCTATTTTAATGGGAGCCTCAGCGTCCATTATCGCTATTATGACGGCTGCTGCTATTTATGCTCCAAACTTTAAGCTATATATGGTATTCATTGGCGAGGTAAAACTGATTTACATTGCCATTTTCTCCATTATACTGTATGCCATATTAATTGCCTCAGATAATCCGGGCGGAAATATCGCTCACCTTGGAGGAGCATTTTTTGGTTACTTGTGGGCAAAACAATTTATGAGAGGGCGTGAACTAACAAGAGGATTTAGCGGATTTCTCGATTCTGTATTTTCTCTTTTTAAAAGAAAAAAACTAAAAGTAACCTATAAACGACCGCCGACAAACGATGTGGAATACAAAAAACAAAAGTTGATTAATCAGAAAGAAGTGGATCGGATTCTCGATAAAATATCCAAAGGTGGATACGAAAACCTTTCCAAAGAAGAGAAAGAAACCCTGTTTAAAGTGAGTAACAAAACCAATTAATGATTGAGAACATTTTTAACTAAAATAGTATTTCGAATCAATATAGTTGCGGCACTTCTGCTATTGCTCTCATGCCTTTCGGTATATATTACTCCGCAGTTTTTTTGGCCGGTAGCATTTTTAGGACTGGCCTATCCGTTTCTGTTGGTTACTAACATAGCGTTCGCGGTTTTGTGGGCCATAAAATGGAAAAGGCAATTTTTTCTCTCTTTTCTGGCGATTGCTCTGGGTTATACCTTTTTTATCCGGATTATCCAGATACATACTCCCTGGAATCACAAAAAACAAACTAACATTCATACTTCCTTCAAAATTCTGAGCTTTAATGTAAGGTTGTTTAATCTTTATAATTGGACACCTAATAATAGAGGTGGAAACGAAATTATCAAATTTACCGAAAAG
>JANXXY010000330.1 GCA_025350365.1 Bacteroidales bacterium
GTGACCAAAATACGATCCGGCAAGCACAACATCACCTTGTTTTAATGTTCCCTGCTCAACCAGAATGGTTACAACATATCCTCGCCCGCGATCCAGTGACGATTCAATTACCGAACCAGATGCTTTTTTATTTGGATTAGCCTTCAGATCGAGAAGTTCAGCCTCAAGTAATACTTTTTCAAGTAAAAGCTCGATGTTCAAACCTGATTTTGCAGATATTTCCTGAGATTGATATTTTCCGCCCCAATCTTCGACAAGATAATTGAGCTGAGCCAGTTCATCCTTGATTTTTTCGGGATTGGCATCTGGTTTATCTACCTTATTAATGGCAAACACCATGGGTACACTGGCAGCAGAAGCATGATTGATAGCTTCTTTGGTCTGAGGTTTTACACCATCATCAGCCGCTACCACAATTATGGCAACGTCGGTAATTTTAGCGCCGCGGGCACGCATGGCAGTAAATGCTTCGTGGCCAGGTGTGTCGAGAAAAGTAATTTGTTTCCCGTTATCAAGTTTAACGCTGTAAGCACCAATATGCTGGGTTATACCACCAGCTTCACCGGCAACTACGTTAGCGCTACGAATAAAATCGAGCAATTTTGTTTTACCATGATCGACGTGACCCATTACGGTAACAATAGGTGGCCGAAATACGAGATCTTCAGGACGGTCAGCTACTTCCTCCTGCCTGATAGCTTCCTGTAAATCGATTGAAACAAATTCAACTTTAAAGTCAAACTCGTCAGCAACAAGAGCCATAGTTTCTGCATCTAACCGTTGATTGATTGATACAAACAAACCCATGTTCATGCATGTAGCAATAACTTCGGTAACCGGAACGCTCATCATGGTTGCCAGTTCGTTTACAGAAACAAACTCAGTTACCTTGAGAATATTTTTGTCTCTTTCTTGCTGATCGGCTTCCTCCTGCATTCGCTGAGAGAAAACTTCACGTTTATCACGACGGTATTTCGAGGTCTTGGATTTGTTTCCTTTGTTAGTTAAACGAGCAAGTGTGTCCTTAATTTGCTTTTGAACATCTTCCTCACTTACCTCTGTTCGGAGTAATGGACGACGTTTTTTCTTATCTAAAACTGCTCCAGAAGTCGCAGGTTTTGCGTTTTTATCTCTCTTTATAATCGTTACTCCTGTTCCTGGTCTTTTTTCCTTAGGGATCAATGTAGCTCTTTGATCTTTATTCCCAGGTGCAGCAATATTTACCTTTTCTTTTTCTTTCTTGATACGTGTGCGCTTTTTGCGCAAATCATTGTCACTTATATTTGACGATCCGGTTTTATTACCTTCATTGGAAGGAAGGTTTATTCTCCCAACCACCGTTGGTCCTGATAATTTTTTAATATCCGCAGCCCTAATGACTTTTGGACCAGTTGAGGTTCTCTGAACTGGTTTTTGAAGCGTATTACCTTCTCCATCAACTTCTGCTACGGTATCTGTGTCGGATGAGAGATTTTGCCTGGAGTCCGGTACTTTGGAGGCTGTGGTCACTCGTGCCTGATAATGCCGTTCTTTTCGTTCAACATCCCGTTGCTCCTTTGTTTTCTTTGCGGGACGAGTACGTTGATTAATTGCATCCAAATCAATTCTTCCAACAACACGAATATCTGTTTCCAATTCAGGTATAGTTGTGAGTGATTCTTCCTGAATAGGTTCAGCCACGACGGGCAATTCTGAAACAGGTTTTGCCGGTTCTGCCTTTTCTTCTTTTATGATTTCTTTTTTCCTTTCGGCTTTAACTTCAACAGCCGCAATTGTATGTGTGGATTCTTTTACATGCTCTTTTTTATGAACAGGAATTGGGTTTTCCTCTTTGGTCTTAATCGCTTCCGCAATTGGGTTTTCCTCTTTGATTTTAACTGGTTCTGAGGTTTGCTTGTGTTGAATTTGTGATTGCGCTTGATGCAATTGATTATCAGGCTTTTTAGGTTTATTGAGATTGTCAATGTCTATTTTACCTACAATTTTTACATCGGGTTCTTTACTATCACGTTTTATATCATATATTAAAGGAGCCATCTTACCTGTGCTTGAGTCTTTGATAAGGATTTCTTTCTCCACATTTTCTTCCTCTTCGAAAGTATTTTCCTCTTGTTCTTCAATGGTTACTGTTTCTTTTTTTTCTCTGAAACTACGGAGATTAACCTTTTCGGATTCTTTTTTTGCGTTGATGTCAGAACTGTATTCTTTGTGTAAAAGATCATACAATTCGGGCGCAACCTTAGTGTTAGGGTTGGATTCGATTTCGTGGCCTTTTTTCTTCAGATAATCAACGATGGTGGTTATCCCAACGTTGAATTCTCTGGCTAATTTACTAAGTCTTAATTCTTTCTTTTCTGTCATACGATAACCTATGTCTTTAATATAATTCCGAAGAATTCACGATGCTAAGATATAATATACGAGTGATTTTACTCGAATTCGGAACGTATAATTTTAATTACCTCGCGTATTGTCTCCTCTTCAAGGTCTGTCCTTTTTACAAGATCCTCCACGCCAAGTTCAAGCACACTCTTTGCTGTATCACAACCAACGGCTTTAAGCTCGTCGATAATCCAGCCTTCAATTTCATCGGAGAAGTCGTCAAGATTCACATCTTCGTCATCCTCATCTTCTGTTTCACGATAAACGTCTATTTCGTATCCGGTAAGCTGACTGGCTAGTTTGATGTTTAAACCGCTTTTTCCTATCGCCAATGATACTTCGGTAGGTTTCAGGTAAACTTCAGCGCGCTTATTGGCTTCGCTAAGTTTAATGGAGGAAATTTTTGCCGGACTCAATGAACGTGAAATAAATAGTTGAATATTATTAGTGTAGTTTATTACATCTATATTTTCATTTCGCAATTCGCGAACAATACCATGAATTCGTGACCCCTTCATACCAACACAGGCTCCAACAGGGTCAATACGTTCATCATATGATTCTACAGCAACTTTGGCTCGTTCGCCAGGGATGCGTACAATTTTTTTGATGGTGATTAAACCGTCAAATATTTCCGGAACCTCAAGTTCGAACAACCGCTCAAGAAACACCGGCGATGTTCGCGAAAGAACGATTAACGGGTTATTATTCTTCATTTCAACCCTAAGAACCACAGCCCTGATAGTATCACCCTTACGGAAATGATCGCTTGGAATTTGCTCTGTTTTAGGAATAATAAGTTCATTTCCATCATCATCTAAAACAAGAATTTCACGCTTCCAAACCTGATATACTTCTCCTGTAACAACTTCACCTATACGGTCTTTATATTTTCCAAAGATATTCCCCTTTTCTAGTTCGAGGATACGTGAGGTAAGGTTTTGCCGAAGAGATAGAATGGCACGACGCCCAAAATCAAAGAGTTTTACTTCATCAGTTACATCTTCGCCTACTTCATAATCAGTGTCTATTTTCTTTGCATCGGAAATAGAAATTTGTATATTTGGTTCAGTAATTGCATCATCTTCAACCACTTCTCTGTTTCTCCAAATTTCAAAATCCCCTTTGTCAATATTTATAATGATGTCGAAATTTTTATCGGTCCCATATTTTTTCAATAACATGCTACGAAATACATCTTCAAGAACACTCATCATAGTTGCTCTGTCAATGTTTTTAAGTTCCTTAAACTCTGAGAATGTTTCTATCAAATTCAGATTTTCCATTGTGTATATCCTTTTACTATCGTGATTAAAAGTTTATGACAACTTTTGTCGATTTAACTTCTTCTAATGATATATTAATTAATTCAATAACTAATTCAGGTCTTTTTTTACCCTCGGGTTTAATTTTTTTCTGCACCTCTAATGAAATGGTATTATCCTTAGCAGAAACCATTTTGCCCGAAATTTTAAGCCCGTTTTTATAAACGACCTCAACAGTATGACCTAAATTTTTAATGTATTGTTGCCAAACCTTAAAAGGTAGAGATAATCCTGGTGATGAAACTTCCAATTCGAAATCCTCAACTGTGCGGTCAAAGTTTGATTCTATTGCTCTGTTTAACTTCACACAATCATCAATATTAATACCTTTCATACTGTCAATCAAAACAGTAATATTGTTACCAGATGAAACTGATATGTCCACTTCAAAGAGCTCAGTTTCCTTTAAATATCCAGAAACAAAATCTCTAATTTGTTGAATAGTAATCATATTATTAATAAAATAGGGGACACTAGTCCCCTAAAGCGATTGTAAATAATCGATGCAAAAGTATACTATTTTATTTAATGTGCAAAATATTTTATAACAGATGTTTTACAATGAAAAAAGTTGTAAGTACTAAGTACTTTTGAGTGTAGGACAAATTTCTTATGAAAAGGAACAGTTGAGGTTGGGGGTAATGCATATAAGCCCTAAAAAGGAAATTTGCCTACACCGTTACTTTTTCTTACAACTTACAACTTTTTTATACTTTTACAATATAAATATTTAATTGTATGCTCAACAAACGAAAAATTGTAAACGATCCGGTGTATGGGTTTATAAATATACCTTATCCAATACTTTACGATTTAATAGAACATAGGTATTTTCAGAGACTTCGTAGGATTCAACAATTGGGTCTAACCAATTATGTATATCCCGGAGCAAATCATACCCGGTTCCAGCACGGGCTTGGAGCTCTTTACCTTATGGAACAGGCTATTGCCGTATTGCGGTTAAAAGGTGAGGTAATAACCGAGGAAGAGTCTGAAGGAGTTATGATTGCTATTCTATTACATGATATTGGTCACGGGCCATACTCCCACGCTTTGGAGCATTCTATTGTGCCTGATGTTTCTCACGAGTTATTGTCGTTGCTTTTTATGAAGGAATTGAACCGGCAATTTGATGGACAACTGAATATTGCGATCGAAATATTTCAGAACCAATACCATAAAAAATTTTTAAACCAGTTGGTTTCAAGTCAGTTAGATATGGATCGACTTGATTATCTTCGCCGTGACAGTTTTTTTACAGGTGTCACCGAAGGTATTGTTGGATCCGATAGAATAATAAAAATGCTTACTGTTGAGAACGATGAGTTGGTGGTAGAAGAAAAAGGTATTTATTCAATAGAACAGTTTTTAGTTGCCCGCCGATTGATGTATTGGCAGGTTTATCTGCATAAAACAGTGCTGTCAGCCGAAAATTTGTTAGTGAACACTTTAAAAAGGGTAAAACAGCTATCTGCAATGGGTCAGCAAGTATTTACAACACCCTATCTGGCTTTCTTTCTTAATCCTCCACTTGAGATATCGCACTACATTAATAGCCCCGATGCCGATGAATGTAAATTGCTTCTCGATAATTTTGCACTGCTGGAAGATAATGACATTATGGTATCAGCCAAAGTATGGGCAGAACATCCTGACCGCACACTTTCAATATTGAGCAGCAATCTCATAAGCCGGAAGTTGTATAAAATAGAAATTCAGCATGATACCTTCCCATTAGAATTGATATCAGCTCACAAAGAGAGGGTGCAACAAAATCTTCAGGTTTCCGGTTCGGATTTGGATTATTTTGTATTTACCGGTGTGATATCAAACAATGCTTATAAGACGAACGATGACCGAATAAAGATTTTGTTAAAAAGTGGAAAGATTGTAGACATAACTGAAGCCTCCGATATGCTGGATCAGTCGGTATTGGCGAAAACAGTAAAAAAACATTTTTTATGTTACCCAAAAGGCGGTGGATGGTAAAATAAATTTAATCATTAGCTTTGTCGAAACATTTTTTATGGAATTTACCGCACAAACCATTGCTGAATTTCTTCAGGGAAAAGTGGAAGGGGATGTTAATACTAAGGTTACTGATGTTTCGAAGATAGAAGAAGGAAAATCCGGAACGTTATGTTTTTTGGCTAATCCCAAATACGAAAAATACCTGTATACCACAGAAGCTTCTGTTATTATAATAAACAATGATTTAGTACTTACACACGCCATAACTCCTACACTTATCCGTGTGCCTGATGCTTATAAATCATTCGCTTCTCTTCTTGAACTTTACAATTCTTTTAAACCTCAGAAAAACGGAATAGAACAACCTTCGAGCATCGCTTCGTCAGCCACATTAGGCGACAATGTATATGTAGGAGCCTTTTCGTATATTTCCGACAATGTTAAACTTGCCAATAACGTAAAAATTTATCCACAAGTATATATAGGAGAAAACGTTATAATAGGTGAAAATACCATAATTTTTGCCGGAACAAAGATTTATCACGATTGTAAAATTGGATCAGATTGTATTATCCATAGTGGTGCAGTAATAGGCGCCGATGGTTTTGGTTTTGCCCCTCAATCAGAGGAAAATAATTATAAGAAAATACCCCAGATAGGAAATGTAGTGATAGAAGATTACGTTGAAATTGGCGCAAATACTTGCATTGACCGTTCAACTATGGGTTCAACCATCATCCGTAAAGGTGTAAAGCTAGACAACCTTATCCAAATAGGTCATAATGTTGAAATGGGAGATAATACTGTAATGGCTGCGCAAAGCGGTGTTGCTGGCTCAACAAAGGTGGGCAGTAATTGCATGATTGGCGCTCAGGTTGGCATTTCAGGACATCTTACTATTGCAAATGGAATAAAGCTTGGCGGTAAAGCGGGTGTAAACTCATCTTTAAAAAAGGAAAATGAAGTATTGATAGGGGCTCCGGTTCAGAATTATACCGATTTTATGAAATGCTATGTCATATTCCGTCGTCTTCCTGAAATGAAGAAAGATTTGGATGCAGTGAAAAAGAACCTAAGCCTAAAATAAATTCATCATTTTTTTATATATTGCGCTTTATTTTATAGTGCATAGTAAACTCATTTTATGATAGTTAAGCAGAAAACAATTCAAAAACCAGTCACTGTTAAAGGAAAGGGTCTCCATACAGGAATTGATGTGGAGCTTACATTTAATCCAGCTCCTGAAAATCACGGTTTTAAATTTAAACGTATCGATCTCGAAGGACAACCGATTGTATCGGCAGTTGCTGAAAATGTGGTAGATACATCCCGTGGAACAACAATCGAGGAAAAAGGTGTGCGCGTAAGTACCATCGAACATGTTATGGCAGCCTTGGTGGGTATGGGCATCGATAATGTGATCATCGAAATTACAGGACCCGAAACCCCAATTGCCGACGGTAGCTCCAAATATTTTATTGAAGCCTTAAAAGAAGCCGGGAGTATTGAACTTGAAGCTGAAAGACGATACTACGAAATAAAAGAGAAAATTGTATACAGCGATGCACAACGTGGAGTTGAAATAGTTATTTACCCTGATGATCATTTGAGCATCGATGTAATGATTGATTATAATTCGAAAGTACTTGGTCATCAGTATGCACTTTTAAATTCGATGGCGGATTTTGAAAAAGAAATTTCGATGTGCCGGACATTTGTATTTTTGCACGAAGTGGAACTACTTCTTAAACACAACCTTATCAAAGGGGGTGATCTGAATAATGCCATCGTAATTATGGACCGTCAGGTAACTCAGGACGAGCTTGACCGGTTAGCTGAATTATTTCACAAACCAAAAATCCATGTAAAGCCCGAAGGTATTCTGAATAATCTGGACATTCATTTTTCCAACGAACCAGCACGTCATAAATTGTTGGATTTAGTTGGCGATCTGTCTCTTATAGGCACCTCTATAAAAGGCCGGATTGTTGCAACACGTCCCGGACACGCTGCTAATACAGAGATGGCCAAAATACTGCGGCAAATCATTAAGAGGGAAACATTAAGAGGCGATATTCCAAAATATGACCCAACCAAACCTCCTTTATACAATATCAATCAGATAATGACTATTTTGCCTCATAGGCCACCATTTCTTCTGATTGATAAGATCATGTCAATGGATGAGAAAACCATTATTGGCATTAAAAATATTACAATGAATGAGCCTTTTTTTGTAGGCCATTTCCCAAATGAACCCGTTATGCCCGGCGTTTTGCAGATTGAAGCCATGGCTCAGGTAGGAGGCGTTCTGGTGCTTGGAACAGTTCCTGATCCCGAGAATTATCTCACCTATTTCCTTAAAGTGGACAAGGTTAAATTCAAAAGAAAAGTAATTCCCGGCGATACGTTAATTATCAAAGCTGATTTGATTGGTGAAATACGCCGTGGAATTGCCACCATGTGGATTCAGGCCTTTTGTGGCGATAATGTGGTTTGCGAAGGAGAAATGACTGCTCAAATTGTAAAAAATAAAACGTAATTTATGATTAGTAATTTAGCATATGTGCACCCTGAGGCTAAAATTGGAGATAATGTAACCATTGAGCCTTTTGCTATGATCTATAAAGACGTTGTGGTAGGTGATGGTTGTTGGATTGGGCCTCATGCCGTACTAATGGACGGTGCCCGTTTAGGGAAAAGATGCAGTATCTTTCCCGGAGCTGTTATTGCTGCAATTCCGCAGGACTTGAAATATGTGGGAGAATATTCAACAGTTGAAATTGGCGATAACACTACCCTGCGCGAATGTGTAACGGTAAATAGAGGTACAAAAGCAAAAGATAAAACTATCCTTGGAAGTAATTGTTTGGTAATGGCTTACGCGCACATTGCTCACGATTGTATTATAGGAAATAATGTTATTATTGTAAACTCGGTTCTTCTTGCCGGTGAAGTGGAAGTTGGCGATTATGCCATCATAAGCGGAGCAACAGCTGTTCGCCAGTTTGTTCGAATAGGCGCTCATACTTATATTGGTGGTTATGCTCAGGTTCGTAAGGATGTTCCACCTTTTTGCCGGGCTGCACGCGAACCCCTTTCTTATGTGGGCATCAATTCGGTAGGTTTGCGTCGCAGAAAATTCACTAACGAAACGATCTATTCCATACAGGATATGTACCGCCATATTTTTCAGAGCGATATGAATATTTCTAGTGCGTTGACCTATATTGAGGAAAACATCCCACATTCGAAAGAACGCGACGAAGTGGTGACTTTTGTAAGAAGTTCGAAACTTGGCATTATGCGCGGTTATTCCGGAGTTTCTGACGATGAATAAAATTAAACGCTATAAATTCAGACCTCCTGACCCAAATATTGATTATCAGAGATTTAAAATAATAGTATCGTAAATTAAATAGTCATTTAATGAATAAGGTAATAAGGTTGATTTAGAAGTGTTATTGTTTCTACTAAAGTTTAAAAACCTTATTTTCAAGCTTTTAACCTTAGTAGAAGAACACACAATCCGCATTTAAAACCTCTTATTACCTTATTTAATCTAACCAATTTCAATTTACGAGAGGTCAGGAGTTCTGAAATTGTAAAAGCCAACTTTTCAAGTTGACTTTTTTTATATGATAGTGTCATGTTTAATACTTCGGTATATTTTTTTAAGATCCTGATAATGAGTTAAAATTCAAAAAATGAAATTAATCGTAACTAGTTATTAGATAATTATTTTCAAATTATCTCATTTCTATTAATGGATTGACAATTGAGGTTGGAGGTAAAGCCAAAAATACATCACAGGTAAAGCATTTGGATAACTATCTGATTGCCGCGGATGACATTGAAACCGGAGGGGCAAACAAAGTTCCGATCTGGTTATTTGGGTTTTTATATTAATTTTTCGGTTATTCCTGAAAAACTAATGCCTCATAAACAAACAGTTCGGCATCTTTCCATCCGGTCCATCCTATTCCGGCCTTGTCGCGAGAGCAATAACCGAGAAATTGTTCCCGGGTCCATTTTCTATCAGTGGCCACCTGTGGAAGAAGCGTTCCGTTATGAACTCCCTTACGGATATAAATGCCATGCTTACCCAAAACGATGTCGTCAATGGATGTAATTTTCCGCATGGGAGTTAACACGGAAATTTCTATTTTAAGTTTTTCGATTTCTGATACTGATACAGATTCGAACCGCGTGTCGTTAACAGCAGACGATACAGCTATTTCCTGTATGATTTTGTGCAATGGCTTATCAGCCTTGAAAGTACCAATGCAACCGCGCAATTCACCGTTGATATATAAAGAAACAAACACCCCTGCATATCTTTTGAGGTTTAAGGTAAGTATATTTGTGTCAACCGCAATAGTTAATTTAGTTCGTATATAAGCACCGATAGTTTCGCGGGTAATCTTTAAGATCGTTTTCTTTTCTTCATTACTTAAAGAAAATACTTCTTCTGGAACCGATGTGGCGGGTTTTCCAAACGATAGCGCCACATATCCTACAACCTTCGATTTATCTCCGTTTTCAATATCACCGGAGTTCTGATAATCGACTTTCCTGATCGTAATATCCGGAATCTCTGACGACATATACATCAACGTAAGAACAGAAGTCCACCCGCACATACCTGTAAGTAAATTTGGAGTTTTTAGGTTTTCGATGTTCGTTACTGCATCAATTAATTTTTGAGGATTGTTCGATATAACCGCATCGGCCATGAAGGCATCAATCTCCTTTGCCTTGTTATAAGTAGGGTAGTGGGAAAAGTCGGTGCTGATAATAAAAAGATTTCTCTCATTGAAATATGGTTTCAGTGCGGTGGCAATTTTCCTGCAAACTTCTGTCGACTGCGTGCCGAGAATGATAGGTACAATACTGAATTTCCGGTGCAACAAATACTGAAGAAATGGGAGTTGTACCTCCAACGAATGTTCATCGTCATGCGGAGAAGTATCATTAATAAATACAGGGTTTTTCGCCATCAGCTCAATTCCTAATTTATCAGTTGGAATATGACCCAGAGGAGTTATAAAATCACCTGAATTATAAATGGAAGCTCCGTCGAAACGAACCCTATGGCTGGATCCAATCACAAAAATATGGTCATATCTTCTGGATGTATCAATTTGGCTAAATGCTGAAGCTGCCACCTTGGCTGAGAATTTATATCCTGCATGAGGACTAACAACAGCTAGCACATTGGTGTTGCCTTGTTTTTTTACAGCCTTTTCAAAAGCATCAGATATCTGACTTTTCAAAGTAGTTGAATCGGCAGGATAAAACGAGCCTTCCATGGCCGGATACCGGTCAGTTTTTTGTATTTGGTTGGTTTGTTTCTTTTTCATCTGTCCGCTACAAGCATTTACACCAATAGTAAAAATGACTACCAGCAGGTAATTATAATGAGTGCAGTACATTGAGAATGTGGTAAAAGTAATACAAAGCTACAAAATATTAGTTGTATTTATTAAGATGATTTAAATATCTTTGCAGCCAAAATACAGAGGAAGATAAATGGATCATATTAGAAATTTTTGCATCATCGCACATATTGATCACGGCAAAAGCACCTTGGCCGACCGTTTGATTCAGACTACAAAAACCGTGGCTGATCGCGATTTTCAGGATCAGATACTCGATGATATGGATTTGGAGCGCGAGCGTGGCATAACTATTAAAAGTCATGCCATTCAGATGGACTACGAATTGCAAGGGAAAAAATATATATTAAATCTCATTGACACCCCCGGACATGTGGATTTTTCTTACGAAGTATCACGTTCCATTGCCGCTTGTGAAGGCGCTTTGCTAATTGTTGATGCTACGCAGGGAATTCAGGCCCAGACAATATCTGTTCTTTATCAGGCAATTGAGCATAACCTTGAGATTATCCCCATTCTTAATAAAATGGATAGTCCAGCTGCAAACCCCGATGTGGTTAAAGATCAGATAGTGGATCTGATCGGTTGCGACCGGGACTCTATTCTTGAAGCTTCGGGCAGAACAGGCCTTGGCGTTGATGCTATTCTGGAGAATATCATTGAACGGATTCCAGCGCCCAAAGGCGATTCCGCCGCACCTCTGCAAGCATTAATATTCGATTCAGTGTTCAACCCTTTTCGGGGTATTATTGCCTATTTCAAGATTTTGAATGGCACATTATCAACCGGCGAATGGGTGAAGTTTTTTAATACCAAGAAAGATTATAAAGCCGAGGAAATTGGAGTCATGAAGATGAAGCTCGATCCCCGTAAAACACTTAGCTGCGGCGATGTTGGATACATCATATCAGGCATAAAATCGGCACGTGAGGTGAAGGTTGGTGATACAATCACCCATGTTGAAAACCCATGCGACAAAGGCATAGAGGGATTTGAAGAAGTTAAACCCATGGTGTTTGCCGGAATTTACCCTGTTGACGCTGATGATTATGAGGACCTTCGCACCTCAATTGAAAAACTTCAGTTGAATGATGCTTCATTAACCTTTGTTCCAGAATCATCTGCGGCTCT
>JANXXY010000364.1 GCA_025350365.1 Bacteroidales bacterium
TTTTTCGGATCTGAAGTCATCGATAAATTCAACATCTTTCAAATAACCTTTCTTTTCGAGTTTTTTCACCTGTTTATTGATGAATTGTTTATCGTCACCAGTTTTTCCGCCGGTTATTCTCAGTTTTGTTGATTTGAAAGGAGAAGTGTCTTTTAGTTCGATAAATGCATCCACCAGTATTTCCAAACCATTTTCCTCGCAAAGTCTTGATAGATAACCGATAACTGGAGGATTGAACGATGGAGACACAACGGAGTAACTTTCGGCTTTCACACCAATATGAACCACATTAATTTTATGCTCCGGAATTTTCATTTTCATTTTCATGACACCGGCATAAAAATCGCTTACAGCAACAAAGCTATCAACAAATTGTCCTTTTTCGGCCATCAATTGCCAAACCTTTTCGCGGAAACCGGGTTCCATAGCGTCAACCCAAACATCTTCATCCTGCAACGAACATACCACTGGTATTTGAAGATCGTTGTGAATTTTTTCAGCAAGTCCTAACAGTAGTGCATTTGAAAGATGCACTAAATCAGGCTTTTCATGATCTTTAAGGAAATCAACCAACTGCTGAAGTTCTTCCGCCTGAAACCCATCATTGCCTTTAAGCATCGAAATAGTCATCTCTTCCAAACCGATAGCTCGTGTGGAACCTGCTTTTTTTGCAGCATAACGAAGTATTGGCTTTGAGTCGAAAAAACGATGTAACCATTGAGGCATATGACGTAAAAATCCAAATTTTTGTTTTAAATAAATGTTAACGGCCCCATAAAAAACAGGATTTTCATTCATCCGGTTGTTTTCGTTAGAGCTAAGAGGCAGGTAAATCGGAAGTAGAATAGCATCGTGTCCTATTGCCTTTAGTGTTTTTACAAAATCGCTGTCACGCAAACAATTACCGCAATAAAAAGTGCCTCCAAATCCGGGAACTATGTTTACAATTTTCATGATATAGTACAAAAAAAGTGTTGAATATTTGCTTTTTGTATAGAAGTCCTTTATTTCATTCCAAAACCATAAATCGTTCCATCCTCAGCGGCTATCACCATCATATTCTGTGTAATGGCAGGTGTACTGCCCGAAGGACTTCCAATTTCATATGACCATATTTTTTGGCCTGTATTCAGATCGAAAATGTAGATTCGTCCATCGCCTGATGTAACGATGACACTTGTTCCGGCAATTACCGGCGAACTGGTAATTTTACCTAACGTTTTAAATGACCACAATGTTTTGCCGTCCTTTGTATTAAAGCAATAGACATTTCTATTCTCGGAACCAATCACAATCTTGTTTCCCGAAATTGCCGGAGAACCGATAAAGGCTCCTCCAACTTCGCGATTCCAAAGAATTTTTTTATTCACAAAATCGACACAGTAAAATACCCCATCGTAGTTTCCGAAAAATGCCATGTTTCCATCTAAAACCGACGAGGAAGCGATGTAAGTTCCTATATCTATTTTATGTACGAGTTTACCCTTCTTCACATCAACAACATGCAACTGACCATCACAACCCCCGAAAACAGTTACTTTGCCGTTGGTGGCAGGCGAACCGTTAATGTAGTTTTCAGACGAATATTTCCATGCCAACTTACCATTTAATGCGTTGACACAATGGAGAGAATAATCGTAACTTCCAACCAAAATCCGTTTGCTTTTTCCTGAAATAACATAATTAGCAGAACCTGATATCTGACCATCAGTATCATATTTCCAAACGAGTTTTCCGGTTCTTGCATCGATTGCAAACAAAGGGCCTTCAAGTGATCCAACATAGATTAGGTTGTCGAGATACAAAGGCGGCGCTTCAATGGCATTGCCCACATTATATTTCCAATTAAGCTTGCCCTTTTCGCTGATGGAGTATAAACCCCCATCGTTTGAACCAATATAAATGTTACCTTTTACTATAATTGGTGATGATTTGGTTGCATTACCGGTTTTGTAAGACCAAAGCAACTTTGGCGTTTTTGGAACTGCTACATTGGCGAATCCGGTTAACCCTGGATTTCCCCGAAATGAGGGCCATGAGGTATTGTCCTGAGCTTGAAGGGAAACCGTGAGGTGCAGGAGAAATACAAAAATAAATAGCCACGAATGCACGAATTTATAAAT
>JANXXY010000393.1 GCA_025350365.1 Bacteroidales bacterium
ATCGACAAGAACAAGTATACCTACAAAAACCCAGTTGCTGATTACTTAATGGGCTTATCCGCACGTTATTCCTATAAACAATTTGATATCGCAGCCTCTTCACGTATTAGTATTGGAAATTACGTTTACAACGCTGTTGCTTCAGGCGCTTCTTATGATATCAGATATGCATTGGGTTACTGGGCTAACGCACCCAAATTCCTGGAAGATACAAAATTCGTAACTCGTCAGCCATATTCGGATTATTTCGTTCAAAATGCCTCCTTCTTCAAACTGGATAATTTAAGCGCCGGATATACCTTTGATAAACTTTTTAGCAAGGTGAACACAAGAGTTAGCTTTACTGCCCAAAATGTATTTACTGTTACAAAATACAAAGGCATTGATCCTGAAGTTGATGGTGGCGTTGACAATAATTTTTATCCACGTCCGCGTACATTTATTCTGGGAGTTAACTTAACTTTTTAACATTCTAATAATACAAATATATGAATAAAAAGATTTTAACATTAAGTGTTGTATTTGCAACATTGATGATTATGTCCTGTGTAAAAGACTTGGATGTAAAACCTATTGATCCCAATCTTGTTTTGTCCACTAATCTGAAAGACAGACCTGGTGCGATGAAACAAGCTTTGTCTAAAATTTATGCAGGGTTTTTAACCCGTGGGCAAGCTGGTGATGACAATGATATAAATTCACAAGATGCTAACTTTACCTGCTTCATCCGTGCATGGTGGAATGTTCAGGAATTAACCACCGATGAAGTAATATGCGCTTGGGGTGACCCTGGTATTCCAGATTTGAATACGCAAACCTGGACTTCAAACAATCCTTTTTTAACGGGTGTTTATTCACGCATCATATGGCTCGCAGTATTGTCTAACGATTATATTCGCTTAACAACTGGTGATTCTGACCCTGACATAATTAAATACAATGCTGAAGCACGGTTTTTACGGGCGTTGGCATACTATTATGCTATCGATTTGTTTGGTAATCCTGCTTTTATCACTGAAGCAGATAAGGTAGGTAGTTTTTTTCCTTCACAAACGGACAGAAAGTCATTATTTGCTTATGTTGAAAAGGAACTACTGGATGTTCAGGACAAATTAGGCGATCCAAAATTTGAACTGTACCGTGCTGATAAAGCCGCTGCCTGGATGTTACTTTCCAAATTATATCTTAATGCTGAAGTATATACTGGTACTGCGAGATGGGCTGATTGCAAAACGTATAGCGATAAAGTAATTAATAGTGGAAAATATTCATTAGCTACAAATTACAGACAAAACTTCAGCTCTGACAATGACATCAGCCCTGAAATGATTTTCTCTTTAGCGGCTGACGGTATTAATATTCAAGGACCCACGGGTGTATCTTTCATCATCCACTCATCTTCAAATGGAACTTATATTGATGCGGCAACACTTGGTTTACCTGGCAACTGGGGAGGAAACAGAACAAAAAAACAATTTGTAAATGTTTTAATCGATACATTAGCAATATACGGAAATGCATCAGTTGTGAGTGCCAAAGATACTATGTTTAAACAGGTTAAGGATAAACGTATATTCATCAGATTACTTGACGCCTGGAATATAACGAATATGCCAACTTATCCACAAGGTATCGGAGTATACAAATTTACCAATAAACGCTCAGATGGTGGAGCTATCGTAAATTATAACTCTGATTTTGCAAGTACAGACTTTCCTATTTTCCGTCTTTCTGAGGCTTATTTAATGAGAGCGGAAGCTTTACTAAAATCTGGTGACGCTGCAAATGCTGTTACAGATATAAACGTAATAAGAAATCGTGCTTTCGGCAATGCTACCCATAATATTTCTGCATCACAATTAACTAATCAATATTTACTTGATGAACTTGGACGGGAATTTTACTATGAAGGACATAGACGTACCGATTTAATTCGTTTTGGCCAATTTTCAGATGGAACGTATACCTGGGCATGGAAAGGAAATGTAATGGGAGGTGCAAAAACCGACAAACACTTAGATTTATTTCCGATTCCGGGTGATGAAGTGTCTGCTAATCCAAATATAATTCAAAATCCTGGTTATTAATCAATTTAAACATAAAACGATGAAAAATTACATATTTATATTTTTAGCTTTCATTGGGTTGATAAATTTTTTCACTTCCTGTGAAAAGGATGAAACAAAGACAATAATGTTAGCTAACCCTGTTGCACCTGAATTAACAACGGTGCCTGAACTGGTATTAAAAAGAGTGGATGCATCAAAACCATTACAGTTTATTGGAACTAAAGCTGATTTTGGATTTTCCAGCTCAGTGACTTACAATTTGGAGGCCGATTTGGCTGGTAACCAATTTGCAAACCCAATTGTAATAGCATCAGGCAAAGTAGATACATTTAACATTTCGACTACTGATCTTAACTCAATATTGATTAAGACTTTGCCTTTGGATAAAATTTCGGCAATGGAATTAAGGGTTAGGGCTATATTAACTGTTGAGGCTTCAGGCGCTAACTCAATAGTTGCCAACTCTGAACCAAAAGCTGTTAGCATCACTACATACGGACCGCCTTCCTTAACTTTAACAACTGCAGGAACACTACAAAATATAACTTCTCCAACTGACAATAAAATCTACAAAGGTTGGATTTATACAGATGGTACCGGCTTCCAGTTTACTAATAAGGATGATGGAAAAAAATATGGAGGAGCTGAAACAGCATTAGTCGAAAACGGCACTGCTATTGCTCTGGTCGCTGGTGCTTACAATCTTGCAGTTGATTTAAATACTGGCAAAATGTCTATGGAAAAGACAGATGTTACGATTGGTATTATTGGAAATGCCACAAATGGCATTGGCGGAGTTCTTGACGGGTGGTCAAGAGATATTAAAATGACATGGAATTTTACTGATCAAACCTGGAATATAAATATTATTCTCGGAGCAGGAGGTATCAAATTCAGAACTCATGGCGCCTGGTCGCCAGTTAACGTAGCTTATGATCCCGATGCAATGGATTTGAACAACCTGTATCAAAGTAACACGAGACCTAATACCGACAGCAAAGACATTGCTGTTACCGCTGGTACATACAATATAAAACTCTATTTGGCAACTAAACCAATGAAGGTTGTTATTGCTCCTTCAAATTAGTAATTATTAAAGTTGTGGTCAATCCATATATTGATCGCAACATTAATTTAAATCTTTTAAACTATTACACATGAAAATAAAAACGTTTTATAAATTACTACTGGTACTTGTTACCACTACAATCATTTATGCCGCATGCACAAAGGAAAAATCGGAAGTTAGATTAGATCCACAACTTGCAACAACACAATCGGCCAATATCAAATCTGATTCTGCCATAGTTACCGGGTTGGTTATTGCCGGTAATGGATTTAGCGAAAAAGGTGTTTGTTGGGACATTACTCCTGCCCCAACAGTTGATAAAAATAAAGCCGTTACTTCTTCAACTGATGACAAAGCGACTTATAAAGTTACTTTAGCCGGTTTGAAATATGCTACAAAATACTATGTACGTGCTTATGCTGTTAATGCAAATGGTACAATTTATGGTGATGACTTAACCTTTACAACGTTATCAGTTGTCCCTTTTCTTTCAACTACTGTTGTTTCTGTTATTACCGGAACTACTGCAACAAGTGGTGGCAATATTACCGATAACGGTGGCGAAGCTGTTACTGCAAGAGGTGTTTGCTGGAGTATAAATCACAACCCAACTATTAGTGACAGTAAATCAACTGATGATAAAGGAAATGGCATATTTACCAGCAGTCTGCCTAACTTGTTAGGAAAAACTACTTATTATGTGAGAGCTTATGCTACCAATAAAATTGGGACATCCTATGGTACTGAAGTTTCTTTCATAACATTGATTGCTGTACCTACAGTTTCAACTACTATTATTACTAATATCACCGCTGCCGGTGCATCTTCCGGAGGTAATATAACTATGGATGGTGGTGATGTAATTATCGCCAGAGGTGTTTGCTGGAGCACCAGCGCTAATCCCACAATTGCTGATAGTAAAACGAGCGATGGAGTTGGTAAAGATGTATTCACAACTACACTTGCTGGCTTAAATGTTGCTACATTGTACCATGTTCGTGCCTTTGCAACAAACTCTGCCGGTGTGGGGTATGGTAATGATGTTCAATTTATGACCTTCCCTACTGCAATTTATGCATTGGGTGATGGAACCACTGCGGGTGGGGACAATACCATCGCTGTCAAAGTCAATCAATCTTCTACTCCTGGTATTTATGTAGGTGTTTTAGATTTACTAGCTGCCAAAAGCTTGAAATTCATTCTTACTTTAGGAAATTGGCAACCGCAATGGGGTCAAGCTGCCGGAGCTGCTACAGGTACATTAGGTATAAATCGGGGAGGAGGCACTGATCCTGACGCAATTACAACTCCTGCAACTGCCGGAAAATTCAAAGTAACAGTTGATATGAGTAAAATGACTTATAAAATTGAACCTGCTTTCCCAACAACATTATATATGATTGGTGATGGCGTTGGTAGTTGGGATTGGCCAACTATTAATCTTCCAATGATTCCTGTAAATAGTCATCCTAATTTATTCTGGAAAATAGTTTGGATGAATGCCACGGGTGGATTCAAAATGGCGGAAGTTAGAGATTGGGGTACCGATTTTGGCAAAACGGGAAGTGCTACTGCCGGAGTTTATGATAAAGGTGGTGAAAATATTCCTGTTCCCGGAACAGCTGGTTATTATATGGTAGTAGTTGATTTAACTACCAACAAAATAGCAATTGCCGATCCAAAAGTTTATCTGATTGGCAATACCATTGGATCGTGGGATACAGCAAACGCAGCTGGTTTATTTACCGTTGATAATAGCAATAGCGTTGTTACAATTACCAAAACTTTAGTTGCTGATGAAATTAGAATGTATGCATGGCATCCTTGGTTTACCGATTGGTGGCAATCGGAGTTTATCATCTTAGATGGTAAGATTGAATTCCGTGGTACAGGTGGCGATCAAGCCCGTGTTAAAGTTACTTCTGCATCCCATTCAGTTAATTTGAATTTCAAGACTGGTGATGGTGCAATTCAATAAGTAACATTTCATACAGTTTTAAAAAAGGTTCTAAAGGTGCTTTTTTTAAAGAAACTACAAAGTATCTATTTACCCTGTCAGTATTTGAAATACCTGACAGGGTATTTATAGTAAATCAGATTGAAATTATACCTTGCGGACAATTGATACTTTCTTTTTAATCTGAAGAATTTAGGTTTTTCATCTATACCCTTCTTTTCATTACTTAAACTAATCAATCATGACCCGCTTCAGTTTTATTATATTAATCATTATTCTTCCGTTTCATCTTGTTGGGCAGCTAGTTACCACCACCCCCGCCCTCCCGGGCGATAACCAACCGGTTACCATCACCTTCGATGCCACCCAGGGAACTGCAGAACTTAAGGATTTTACGGGCGATGTATATGCTCATACGGGAGTGGTTACTGACAAAAGCACCTCAACGAGCGACTGGAAATATGTAAAAACACTATGGGGAATTAATACCCCCGAAACAAAATTAACACGTACCGGCACCAACACTTATCAACTCTCAATTTCGCCCGATATCCGGGCATATTACAGTGTACCTGCTTCTGAAAAAATACTAAAAATGGCGTTTGTCTTCCGAAGTGCCGATGCTACAAAGCAAGGAAAAGATACAGGCGGAACTGATATATTTGCCTCTGTTTACGAAACCGGGCTTCATGTTAGTTTTGTAAATCCTTCAACTATTTTCTCCTTTGTAACAGAAAATCAATCCATCAACATAAACATTGTCGCCACAGATAACGATTCTATTAGCCTCTTTCTTGATAATATTCGAATCAAATCCGTCATTGGCCAATCACTAACACACACACTTTTAGCTACAGGAACAGAAAAACATACCCTGATAGCAAAAGCATACAAAAATATGCTGATTACTGCCGATACCGCCTATTACCTGATACCCGGCACTGTTGTATATGCATCCCTGCCAGTGGGTGTCCGTGACGGAATTAATTATGCAGACGACCACACTGTTACCCTTGTGCTTTTTGCACCCTATAAAAATTACACTTATGCCATTGGCGATTTCAGCGGCTGGATGCCCGATAATTTATACCTGATGAAAAAAGATGGCGATCGATTCTGGATTACTTTATCAGGACTTACTCCAGGGAAGGAATATATATTTCAATACCTGATTGATGGAAACCTTCGCATTGCAGACCCCTACACTGAAAAGACTTCCGATCCCAACGACAAATACATTTCATCTGCCATATATCCTGATCTGATCAAATATCCTGATAACAATACAAGTGAGGTGGCAAGCGTATTTCAAACAGAACAGACACCATTTGTGTGGCAGGTAACTAATTTTACCCCTCCTGCCAAAGAAAAGCTGGTGATATACGAATTGCATATCCGCGATTTTACCGCTAACCGCGACATAAAAACGGTTACTGACACCCTCACTTATTTAAAACGTTTAGGTATAAATGCTATTGAACTTATGCCCATAAGTGAATTCGAAGGTAACGACAGCTGGGGCTATAATCCATCGTTCTATTTTGCACCCGACAAAGCATATGGCACCAAAAACGATTATAAAAAATTTATCGACATGTGCCATAAAAACGGTATCGCGGTCATTCAGGACATGGTACTTAACCATTCATACAACCAATCGCCATTGGTGCGTTTGTATTTCGACGGCACAAAACCCATGGCTCAAAATCCCTGGTATAACCAATCATCACCCAATACCACCTACTCATGGGGAAACGACTTTAATCACGAAAGTGTTTATACTAAAAAGCTGGTGGATAGCATCGCCTCGTTCTGGATGAATGAATACAAGATGGATGGTTTCCGGTACGATTTTACCAAAGGTTTTACTAATACCCCCGGAGATGGCTGGGCTTATGACGCTTCACGCATTGTTATTCTTAAACGGTTGGCAACTGAAATCTGGAAACGAAAGTCTAACGCTTATGTGATATTTGAACATCTTTCGGATAACAGCGAAGAAACAGTTTTGGCAAATTTCGGCATCATGCTATGGGGTAATATGAATTCGAAATACAACGATGCGACCATGGGATTCAATGATTCCGGCAAATCAGATCTGTCATGGAATTCATATAAAAGCCGTGGCTGGAATAGTCCAAACCTGGTTGGTTATATGGAAAGCCATGACGAGGAAAGGTTAATGTTTAAGAATATCACGTTTGGAAATTCCTCCGGATCTTATAATATCAAGGAAATGGCTACCGCCCTAAACCGAATGAAGATGGCTGCGTCATTCTTTTATACCATACCCGGCCCCAAAATGCTTTGGCAGTTTGGCGAACTCGGCTATGATATAAGTATTGATCAGGGCGGAAGGCTTAGTCAAAAACCTATCCACTGGGATTATTACAGCGATGCAAACCGACGGTATCTTTTTGAGATCAATAAGGCATTAATTAAGTTAAAGACGGACGAGCCGGTATTTTCAACCAACAATTTCACTTTGGACGTCTCAGGTTCGTTGAAACATATTGAATTGCTGGATGCTTCGGCCAATGTTGAAATAATTGGCAACTTCGATGTTACTAATAAAGATTATACATTAACCTTTTCTTCGTCAGGAAAATGGTATGACTTTTTTAAAGGTGATAGCATTACTTTAACCGGAACCAGTTACCCAATGACGTTGAAACCAGGTGAATTTCATCTGTTTTCATCAAAAAAATTCATTAATTCCGGGTCGGTATTAACATCAGTAAAAAAAATAAACGAAATTGATGGCATATCAGTATATCCAAATCCATTTTCGACAGAGTTACTCATCGAAGGTTCGGTAAATCTTAAAGAAGTTGAGGTATATAATTTGCAGGGTAAAAAAGTACTCTTTAAAAATATAACCAGTGATGAAATCATTGACACATCAAACCTTCCGGCAGGCATGTATTTTATTTC
The DNA here is from genome assembly GCA_025350365.1 of Bacteroidales bacterium. Lineage (GTDB taxonomy): Bacteria > Bacteroidota > Bacteroidia > Bacteroidales > JAAUTT01 > JAAUTT01. Next base: position 8,030 of record JANXXY010000393.1, read on the forward strand.
GGTAACAAATATGAATGGCGAAAAGAAAATAATTAAAATATCGAAAATCTAAGTAGAGAGGTTGTCTAAAAAATCGATTGGTAGTAAACGCTGTCAGGTTCGTTGAACTCTGACAGGTTATAAACTAACCAGTTACAAATGACCTGACAGTGTCGAAGACCTGTCAGAGTCTCTTTTTAGAAGCCCTCCATAGAAAACTACCTTAAAAAACCTGGAATTAGAAAATAGCTACGAATGCACGAATAATTATTTGTGCATTCGTGGCTATTTTTTTATCCGTTAGTATCAATTTCATGTTGCATTTAATTCTAAATTTGGTTTTCTTGCAAACACTTTTAATTAAGTTTTTTTTTCAGATTAAAAATCAATGTTGATACCAAATAATTAGTCATTTTTTAGAAATGAGAAAACATCAGATAAGCGCCGTTATCATTACCTATAATTGTGGGGATATTCTAAAAAAAACATTACAGGCGATTGAATGGTGCGATGAAATTTTGATAGTTGACTCAGGTAGCACAGATCAAACACTTGATATTTGCAGGCAATTTCAATGCAATATATATAGTCATCCTTTTGAAGGATATGGAAAACAAAAGAAATATGCGGTTCAACTTGCCAAAAACGATTGGATACTTTCCATTGATGGAGATGAGGTAGTTTCCTCATTACTGAAAGACGAAATTGAAGAGCTTTTTTCAATTGAAAATGTGAATGAACAAGGTTTTTTCCTGCCCATCACATTAGTATTTCTTGGAAAAATATTTGGTTACGGGAACGAAAACAAGACATTGCACCTTCGTTTATTTAATCGAAAATTCGGTAATTTTAACGAATCAACAGTGCATGAAGGCATAGTATTGGAGGGAAGCACAAAAGCTCTTAAACAAGAAATATTTCATTATAGTTATTTGAATGTTCATCACTATTTTGAAAAATTCAACAAGTACACTTCTTATTTTGTTATCGACGCATCGCAGAAAGGGAAGAGGGCTAATGTCTTTAAAATAATAATCAGACTTCCGATTGATTTTATGAAGTATTATCTTTTAAAGAAAAATTTTTTAAATGGTTATGCCGGATTCGTGTGGTCTGTATTTTCCGCATATTATACCTTTGTGAAATATGTAAAACTAATTGAATATCAAAAAGAAAAAAAATGATGTGGTCCTTTCTTATTGTGTTTGTTCTATTCGTTTGTATCCTTTTTTCAACGTTTCAATATAGCCTTTTCGTACCACCGGTAAAAGGAATATCAGTTTTAATGTACCATCAAGTTAAGCCTTTAGTTAATACAAGGCTTTGCATTACTCCCGAAAAGCTGGAGGCTCAGTTTTTACATTTAATCAACAAAGGATATTCTTGTATTCGACTTGGGGAAATGATGGATGCAACCCGGGTTTTTCCAAAACACTCCTTTGTACTCACTTTCGATGATGCCTATGTGAACAATTTGGATTATTTATATCCTTTATTGATGAAGTATAATTTACATGCCACCATAATGCTTCCTGTGAAATTTCTTGGGAAAGAAAACGACTGGGATGGTAGTGATGAAAAAATTATGAATGTAGTTCAACTTAAATCAATGAATATCAATTATATAAGTTTTGGACTACATACCTATAATCATCAAAATCTCAAAAATGCGTCATTAGAGATTGTGCGTACTGAAATTGACAATTCAGTTAATTTTTTATTAAAGAATGGAATCAATTTTTTGCCTGTGTTGGCATATCCATATGGCGGATTCCCCCGGGAAAAAGAACGCAAGGCAGTATTTTTTAACGTTTTAGAACATAACGGCGTAAAAATGGGATTGCGTATTGGCAACAGAATTAACCGCTGGCCGCTAAAAAATAAGTTTTTAGTAAAACGAATTGATATCCGGGGCACCGATTCGATGTGGGAATTTAGTACCAAAATCAGAAAAGGCCGGGTAAAAATGTTTTAATTTGCATCAATATTGTTTCTTTTGACTTGTTATTTCTCAAGCAGATGGATGGCCGAACTAAGACCAAATTTAAGCCATATAAATTTTTTTATTGTTAAAGTGTTTACAAGAAGAAATCAAATTATGTCAGGTTACTCTTTATCCCCTCTGTTTGTCCATAAATCCGTGTTACGGTGGTCGTTTAGGACTGCATGTATAAGCAAAGTATTTAATTCTTCCTTTATTTTATAGTGGATTGAATAAGGGAACTGATTTACAACAGCCACACGAACATCATCGAAGCGAACTTGTGTGATGTAAGGATTTTCTTTTATATGGGCAATAGTTTCCTTAATCCTATGAATAAGCTGACTACCTAAACCTCCCTTACGCTTGTTTTACCATTTGGCAGCACCACGGATATCTTCTTTTGCCGGAGGGGAAAGAACTATCCTGTACATTATAGCTCTTTTTCAATGTCATCCATTGCCTGATCAAAATCAAGCCAGCTTTTGGGGTCGTTATCGTATTTGGCAATGCGCTCTCGCACTATTTTTTTATGTCATTCCGGCAAAAGAGCCATTTCTTGTTCATCTGTTTCCAATCCTTTGTACTTTTTTGTGAGTTTGTTCCAGTCGTTAATCGGGATAAAAACTCCTGTGGTACGCCCTTTGCTGTCTGCGATATACTGTAAGCGCATGGGTTTAAATTTAAATTATTCTGAAGACTTATTGAGTTTTCTGCTTAATCGCCTTGTATAAACAATGCGATACATATACACCTTCTAAATTCAAATAAAGTATTTATCATAAAATTATCAAATTTAATTTATATATTTTTATTTGGAAATTAACATCATTTAACCTACAATGGTATTACAAATAATACCCTTCCTTCAAATAATTCTTCACATAATCGTCCACACCCGCTTCTAGGCTGGTAAATGGTTTTGTGTAACCAATTGACCGGAGTTTTTCCATATTTGCCTGGGTAAAATACTGGTATTTATCTCTGATGTCAGCTGGCGTATCAATAAAATCAATACTTTCGGAAATTCCCATTGCCTTGAAGGTATTGCGGGTAAGATCGAGGAATGATCTGGCTTTGCCTGTTCCAAGGTTATAAATACCTGAATGGTTACGATAATTTATCAGGTAAAAGATAACATCAACTACATCTTTAACATAGATAAAATCGCGTAGTTGTTCTCCATCTTTAAATTCAGGATTATGTGACCTGAATAGATTCATTTTACCTGTAGCTTTTATCTGGTTAAAAGAGTGAAAAATAACCGAGGCCATTCGTCCTTTATGATATTCGTTAGGACCATACACATTAAAAAATTTCAGTCCTGCCCAATAATATGGTTTGCGAGGTTGTTTCAATACCCATTTATCAAAATCATTCTTTGACTCCCCGTAAGGATTTAACGGTTTCAGTTTATATGGAATTTCGTGATTGTCATCGTATCCAAATTCGCCCATCCCATATGTAGCCGCCGATGATGCGTATATCAGGGAGATTCCATATTCAATACAAGCATTAAAAACCTGTTTGGAATACTCCAAATTCAATTCAGTAAGCACATTAACATTAAACTCAGTGGTATCGGTTCGCGCTCCAAGGTGTATAATAATCTGAACGAATTTTTGATTATCCCGCAACCATGAAATAAAATCCTTCCGGTCAACCAACTGAGAATATAGCTTACCCTGGTAGTTTTTGGTTTTTTCAGGATTTGAAAAATCGTCTACAAGAACAATATCCCTAAAATCCTCAAGGTTAAGTTTAGCAACCATACAACTGCCGATAAATCCGGCTGATCCTGTAACTACTATCATAGTTTCATCACGAATATTGGTTATGTTCTGTTTTTTGCTCAAAAATACCAAATTATGCTTGATTTTTTATTATTTATAGCTAAAGAATTATTCCAATTTATTCGATGACGTGGTTTCAATAAATTGATTTGAACCAGTACCAACAGAAATTGTTCAAGGAAAGGCTCTATTTAGTTCATCGGGTAATTCCAAATAAATTCGTACATCGTTTTATTTAAAGTAGGGTTGTTAAAATATTAGTAATTTTGGTTCTTTGGCAAAATTTAAGAATTTAATATCATGAGCAAAGTTTTTCTTACCCGCCGCGAACGATTTAATGCAGCACACCGTATGTTTCATGTAGGTTGGACCGACGACCAAAACATGGAAGTATACGGAAAGTGTTCAAATCCAAATTGGCACGGTCATAATTATACGCTTTTTGTTACAATAAAAGGAGAAGTAAAACCAGATATCGGGTACGTAGTTAACCTTAAAACAATCAGTAAAATCATCAATGAGCATATCATTGAAAAAATTGATCATAAAAATAT